>NZ_PSUC01000071.1:0-19015 GCF_002931635.1 Rathayibacter sp. AY2B7
CCTGCTCCGATGTCGATTCCGAAGAGCCCGATGTGGAACGCGTGGACGAGTAGGAAGCCGGGAACTAGATGCACGCCGACGGCGGCCACAGCGAGCATCGCAACCGGAGTGCGCGGATCGCGTTCCTTCCGAATCGATGACCGGTGATTCACGCGAAGGACACCATGAGAGCTCGTGCGCGTTCCACGACGAGTCGGGGCGCTCGTGATGCTCGCTGTGGCCGCCGTCGGCGTGCATCTAGTTCCCGGCTTCCTACTCGTCCACGCGTTCCACATCGGGCTCTTCGGAATCGACATCGGAGCAGGAGCCGCCTACCCGAGCAGTCACGACGTTCCCCGAGCCCGCTTTGAAGCAGACCTGGACCACGTTCTTCGCTGGCCGAGTGAACGCACGCGAAGCGTGGGCCGGTCGTCGGCGCACTCCGGCAGCCTTTTCGAGAGGAACGCCTGACACGCTGAACGTCCGCACCCGGTAGACCATCCCCTACTGGGACGGCGACTCGCCGCGCGATGCCGTCCCGACGTCATCGCGGCCGGCGCCGAAGTCGGGGACAGTCAGCGGGTGGGAGGCGAGTTCGATGGCTTGCTCGCGGGTGAGGTGCTGCGGGAAGTTCACATGAGCGAACCGGCCCGTGGGATCGTCCGAAGAGGACGGTATCGAGACACTGCTTCCCTGGAGGAACGTCACGATCGCGTCCTGGGTGGGATCGGTGGTGACTCGGCCCAGCCTGTCGCGCAGTTCGAGGAGCACCTTCTGGCCTGGCGCCGACACCTCGAGGACGACCTGCTTCGACCGGCCGGTCTCGATCCTCCGTGCCGTGGTGAACGACGCGAAGGGCGTGACCCGCGAGCGCACGCGAACCGTCTCGGCTGACAGGTCGGCGTACGGTGCAGGTTGGCGAATGGCGTGCACTACAAGCGGCAGAACGTTGAACACGACGAGCGCACCGACGAGTACCGCCAGGCGAGCAGCAAGGGGAACGGCGACCGGATCCAGTGCGTCGAAGATGACGTTGCCGCCGATGATCGCCACGACAGTGACTCCGATGAGAACACGCTCCGTCGGCGCTCCTGCGCGACTGAACCAGTTCCATTGAGTGAGTCGCACCTCGGACGCCGCGCGTCCACTTGTGAACCCTGCCGCCATCGCTCACCCCTTCCGTTTCGTTCAGCCTGTCCTACGGCCGCGGTACTGGCCACTGGACGCTCAACCCCGACCGACGATCCTCAATCGAGACGGCGTTCTCTTGCCATGAAGCTCGAAGGGCCTCGTGACTCGCACCGACGAGCAGGTGCGAGAAGGTCACTCATGAGCACTGACGAGGAGCGGTGGAACCACACGGGGCTGATTCGAGTGTTCACCATCACCGCGTGCGCCTCTCTCGCCGCCGCCATCGCGTTCATGATCCTCGAGCTCACGACGGACCTCGACGCCGCGACGGGCGCGTTCATCTTCCTGACGCTGTTTGTCCTGAATGTCGGGCTGATTCTCGCCCGGCGACGACAGGAGGTTGCAACGGACACACCGGTCGTTCCCTTCTGAAGCGCACTGCTCCGTATGGGGATCCTTCAGCGGAACGATCAGGCGTTCGGTGCGGGTGCGAGTGTTGCGCTTCCGGAGACGACCATCCAGCGCCCGGCGATTCGTCGCCATGCGCGGACGTAGTGAAGCCGAGCCTCGATCCGTGTGCCGTGGTCGATCACAACGACGTCTACGACGGACGTGGTCTGGGCGCCGCCGGCAGAGGCCAGCGTGCTGCGACTGATTTCATCGATCGACTCGAACTTCGTTGTGCCCGACGAATGTGCTCCGAGATCTTCGTCCCGGCTGATGATCGAGCCTTCGGGTGTCGTGAAGATCAGCTCGGGTGCGAGCAGTCGACCAAGCGCATCGACGTCACTTGCGCGCATCGCGTCCAGCAATCGATCCTCGGCAGCATCGACGGTTTCGTGGAGCATGGATGGGAACGACATCCGGAAAGAGTATCTCTGCTCGTTGCGCGGCCTGCGTCCGTAGGGGGATCGGGTGCCGGGACCCTCTTCTCTCAGGCAGGCGTGTCGGAGCTCGATACTGATGTCATGGCATCACCGCTCGTCTCCGACATCGCTCACTCCGGTCTCACCGTGGCCGACCTCGACGACGCGCTGGTGCTGTGGTGCTCCGGTCTCGGGTTCGTGCTCGAGCGCACCTTCACGCTCGACGTGGACGTCACGGCGGCGACCACCGGCGTCCGTGGAGCCGTGATCCGCGCAGCGACGGTGACCCTCGGCCCCCACCGTGTGGAGCTGCTGCAGTACGACCCGCCCCGACAGCTCGAGTCCGCCGGCTCGCCCGCACAGGTCGGCACGGTGCACATCGCGCTCACGGTCTCGGACCTCGATCGTGTCCTCGAGCTCTGCGCTGGACACGGTTGGAGACCGGTCGGGACACCTCACCGGATGACCGCTGGCGCCCGAGCCGGCACGCGCATCATCTACCTCGAAGGTGCCCTCGGCGGATTCCTCGAACTGATCGCGCCCCCGCAGCTCCCGCAGGCCGCGTCGGCCGATCGCGTCGAGGGCCCGATCTCTCAGCCCGCCAACCTCGCCATCCACTCCTCCACCGCGTCGGGCGTGCGCGGCATCGCCGCCGAGAGCAGGATCGACGACGTCTCCGTCACGACGAGGTCGTCCTCGATCCGGATGCCCAGCCCCCGCAGCTCGGCGGGGACCGTCAGGTCGCCGGGCTGGAAGTAGAGGCCCGGCTCCACGGTGAGCGTGTGGCCGGCCGCGAGCACTCCGCCGAGGTACGTCTCGTGCGGAGCGTGGTTGCAGTCGTGCACGTCCATCCCGAGCATGTGCCCGGCGCGGGAGATGCTCCACCGGCGGTGGTACGACGCGGACGGGGCCATGGCCTCGTCGACCGAGCAGCGGATCAGGCCGAGGTCGATCAGCCCCTCGGTGAGGGCTCGCCCGCACGCGTCCTGGTAGTCCTGGAAGCGCACTCCCGCGCGCAGGGAGTCGATGCCGGCCTGCTGCGCGCGCAGGACGATCGAGTACACCTCCCGTTGCAGCGGAGTGAACTCGCCGCTGACCGGGAAGGTCCGGGTGATGTCGGCGGCGTAGAGCGAGGGCAGCTCGACCCCCATGTCCATCAGGACGAGATCGCCCTCGGCGAGGGGCCCGGTGTTCCGCGTGTAGTGCAGGGTCGTGGCGTGCGCTCCCGAGGCGACGACCGATCCGTAGGCCGGCCCCTGTCCCTCGACCAGGGCGCGGCGGGCGAAGGTGCCCTCGAGGTAGCGCTCGCCGCGGGGCATCGCGCGGGCGACCGGCCACGCCTCGAGGCAGTCGTCGAAGCCCCGCGCCGTGCCGTCGACGGCGACCTGCAGCCGTCCGATCTCCCAGTCGTTCTTGATCAGGCGCAGCTCGTCGAGCGTCGCCTTGAGCACGAGGTGCGGTCCGAGCTCCGGTCCGCAGATGCTCCGCACCAGCTCGTCGACGCTCTCGTCGAGGGTGGGCAGCACCCGGATGCGCCGGGCCCGCCGCGCGGCCCGCTCCACGTCGCGCGTGAAGTCGGCCAGCGGCCGGGTCTCGATGCCCAGCGCCGCCTGCGTCTCGGCGAGCGACGGCCGCGGCCCGACCCAGAGGTCGCCGAGCGCGTCGTTCTGCCAGAACTCGTCGCCGTCGCGGCCGGAGGGAGCACGCAGGTACAGGATCGAGCCGGCCTCCCCTCCCGTCGTGTCGACGACGAGCACGCTCTCGGCGACTCCGTTGCCCGTCAGCCACACGTGATCGGTGCCCGGGCGGAAGCGGTGGTCGCTGTCGTTCGAGCGCACCCGCGGCAGGCCGGCGGGGATGATCAGCAGCTCGGCGGGCAGCGCCTGCGCCAGTCGCGACCGGCGCTCCGCGGTGTAAGCGAGCACCGGGTCGTCCGGGTCGATCACCGGCTCCGGATCGGCCCAGCCGGCGGTCATGAACGCGCCGTCCCCGGGGAGCGGGCTGCGGTTCACGGCCCTCGGCATGCTCCAGAGAGCGGACTCCTCGGCCCGCGCCTCCTCCACCGCGCTCACGCGCTCGTCCGCTCCAGCGCGTCGGGCAGCTCCTCGAGCCAGGCCGCCCGGTCGGCGTCGAGTGGAGCCAGCGGCAGCCGCCCCAGGCCGTCCGGCAGCGGGATCGCCGCGAGCAGCGCTCGCGTGTACGGGTGCAGCGGGCTCTGCCACACCGTCTCGGTGTCCCCCGACTCCACGACCCGGCCGCGGTACATCACGAGCACCCGGTCGGCGATGCGCCGGACCACCGAGAGGTCGTGCGAGATGAACAGCATGCCCGCGCCGGCCTCGACGCTGAGCGAGCGCATCAGCGCGGCGACGCTCGTCTGGGTCGAGGCGTCGAGGGCCGAGATCGGCTCGTCGGCCACGAGCATCCGCGGCCTCGCCGCCAGTGCCCGCGCGATGGCGATGCGCTGCTTCTGGCCGCCGGAGAACTCGTGCGGGAACCGGCTCGCCATCGCCGGGTCGAGCCCGACGCGGCGCAGCCAGTCGGCCGGATCCGAGCCCTCCGCGCCCCTGGCGAGCGCCGCCCGGACGCCGTCGCCGATCTGCTCGCCGATGCGGCGACGGGGGTTCAGCGAGGAGTTCGGGTCCTGGAAGACCATCTGCACGCCGGTCATCGCCGGACTGCGCCGACGGAGTCCGAGCGCGGGCACGTCGACGCCGTTCAGGCGCACGTCGCCACCGCGGCGCTTCTCGATGCCGACCACGGCGCGCGCGAGGCTCGACTTGCCGCAGCCGCTCTCGCCGACCAGCGCGACGACCTCGCCCGCCGCCACCCGGAAGCCGACCCCGTCGACGGCACGCAGCGGCGGTCGCCCCCCGTACTCGACCACGATGCCGTCGGCCTCGAGAACCACTCCCGCGCTCATCGCGCACCCCTCTCGACGTCGCCTGCCCTGGCCGCGCCCGGATCGTCCGCGGCGGCGGCCCTCTCGTGCCCCTCGACGAGCTCGGCGACCAGCTCCTCCGGGCTCTCCTCGAAGCTCGAGCCGGGCAGAGCCGCGAGCAGCGCCCGCGTGTACTCGTCCTCGGGCGCGGTGAACAGCCGCTCTCGCGGAGCCGACTCCACGACGAGCCCCTGGCGCATCACCGTCACCTCGTCGGCCACGGCGCTCATCACGCCGAGGTCATGGGTGACGAGCAGGATGCTCAGCCCGCCGTCGTCGACCAGCTCCCGCAGCAGCTGCAGCACTCCGGCCTGCACGGTCACGTCGAGCGCGGTCGTCGGCTCGTCGGCCAGCAGCACCGAGGGCTCGCACGCGAGCGCCACCGCGATCGCGATGCGCTGCCGCTGACCGCCGGAGAACTGGTGGGGGTAGCGCCCGAGGGAGGCCCGGGCGTCCGGGACCCGCACCCGCTCGAGCAGGGCCTCGGCCCTGGACCGCGCGGCCTCCTTGCCGAGACCGAGGTGGTGGCGCAGGTGGTCGGTGAGCTGGCGGCCCACGGTGAGCTGCGGGTGCAGGCTCGTCGACGGGTCCTGGAAGACCATGGCGACCCGGCGTCCGCGCACCGCGCCGAGCACCTGCCGGGACGCGCCGACGAGCTCCGTCGTGCCGTCGCCGGTGTCGTCGGCGAGGCGGATGCTCCCGCTGGCCGTCATCGATCCGGGCAGCAGTCCGAGCACCGCCAGGGCGGTCATGGTCTTGCCCGAGCCCGACTCGCCGGCGAGACCGTGGATGCCACCGCGGCGCAGCGCCAGATCGATGCCGTCCACGACGGCGTGGCTGCGGGTGCGGATGCGCAGCCCGCTGATGGTCAGTGCGTCGCTCACAGTGTGGCGCCTCCTCCGCGGATCGTCTGCGACCGCGGGTCCAGGGCGTCGCGCAGGGCGTCGCCGACGAAGTTGAACGCGATGACGACGGTGAGGATGGCCAGGCCCGGGAAGACCCCGATCCACCACGCGTCGAAGTTCTGGATGGCGTCCGACACCATCGAGCCCCACTCGGCGGTCGGCGGCTTCGCGCCGAGCCCGAGGAACGACAGGCCCGACAGCAGGAGGATGGCCGTGCCGATGTCGAGGCTCGCCAGGACGAGCACCGGGCCCACGATGTTGGGCGCGATGTCGCGGACGAGGGAGCGCAGCGGCGAGAAGCCGAGCAGCTGTCCGGACACGACGTAGTTCGACGAGCGGAGGCCGAGCACGAGACCGCGGGTCAGCCGGGCGTAGGACGGCCACGACACGATCAGCGCCGCGAGCACCGCGTTCAGGAGCGACGCTCCGAGCGCGGCCGCGATCACCATCGCCAGGATGACCGTGGGGAACGCCATCACGAGGTCGGTGATGCGCATCGCGACCTCGTCGACCGCGCGGCCGAAGAATCCGGCGACGGATCCGACGATCGCGCCGATCAGCACCGACATCACGACGAGCAGCAGGGCGAGCGGGATGGTGACCCGGGCACCCCAGATCACGCGCGAGAACACGTCCCGGCCGAGCGCGTCGGTCCCCATCAGCGTGCCCTCACCGGGCGCCTGGAGGAGGGGCAGGTCCTGCGCGAGCGGATCGTGCGGGGCGATGACGGGGGCGAGCACGGCGATGAGGATCCAGAGCACGCCGACGGCGGCGCCGAGGAGTCCGAGCGGCGCCGACCAGCGACCCAGGCGCAGGCGGGGGCGGCGCAGGCGGAGGCCGGGGGCGGCGACCGGGTCGAGCACTCCGGCACCGACGCCGTCGCGCGGACCGGCCGGAGCGCCGTCGCGCGGGTCGGACCGGGTGGTTCGCGGATCCGTCACGAGGCCAGCCTCACTCTCGGGTCGAGCACGCCGTACAGCAGGTCGACGATCAGGTTCACGAGCAGGTACATCACGCCGATGAGCAGACCGACGCCCATGATGCCGCGCAGGTCGAGGTGCGACGCGGCCTGGTAGGCGTAGGAGCCGATCCCGGGCCAGCCGAAGACCGCCTCGACGAGCACGGTGCCGCTGAGCAGGCTGCCGAAGGCGAGGCCCACGACGGTGAGGATCGGGATGCTCGCCCCGCGCAGCACGTAGGAGAAAGTGACCGCGCGGTTCGGCAGCCCCTTCGCGCGGGCGGCCCGCACATAGTCCTGGTCGAGGATCTCGAGCACCGCGGTGCGCACGAACCGGGTCAGCAGGCCCACCGTGTAGAGCGTCAGGACGAGGACGGGGAGGAAGAGGTGCGACGCCGCGTCGAGGAAGGTGTCGAGCTGGCCGGCGAGCAGGGCGTCGACCGTGTAGAGGCCCGTCACCGTCGGCGGCGTGGTGAAGTCGCTGCTCAGCCGGCCGGATCCCGGCGCGATCCGCAGCTGGAAGTAGAGGACGTAGTAGAGGACCAGCGCGAGCCAGAAGGTCGGCACGCTGAGGCCGGCCAGCGAGACCACGCGCAGCACGTGGTCGGAGGCCTTTCCGCGCCGGTAGGCGGCGACGGTGCCGAACAGCACGCCGATGATCACGCTGAGCACGATGGCGCCGAAGGCGATCTCGAGGGTGGCCGGCAGCGCCTTCGCCAGGTCGGCGACCACCGGGTTGTGCGTGGTGGTGGAGACGCCGAGGTCGCCGTGAAGCAGGTTGCCGAGGTAGGTGAAGTACTGCACGACGAGCGGCTGGTCGAGACCGTACTGGGCGCGGAACTGCGCGACGATCTCCGGATCCTCCGCAGCGCGCTGGCCGAGGGCGGCCGCCACGGGGTCGCCCGGCACGAGGTTGGTCAGGATGAAGGTGACGAGGGTCACGCCCACCACCAGCAGCAGCGAGGTGAGCACGCGGCGGAGCGCGTAGCGGAGGAACGGGTGGGCCGCCCGGCCCCCGCGCTGACGCGGGGTCCGGACGGCCGTCGTGGTGGTGGACACGGGCTACTGCGCGGTGAGGGCCGCGATGTCGATGGTCCACACCGCGTTGTAGACGACACCCGAGACGTCCTTCGCCGCGGCGATGTTGTTGCCGGGCTGGAGCAGCGGGATGAAGGGGCCGTCGGCGTTCAGCGCGGTCTGCAGCTCCTCGAAGCGCGACTGGCGCTCGTCGTCGCTGCCGCCGGTGGCCGCGGCGTCGGCCAGCGCCGAGATCGCGGGGGCCGCACCATCGGTCCAGCCGGAGCGGAGGCCCACGACGTCGCCCGGGGTGAAGACGAGGTAGTCGCTCGGGTCCGGGTAGTCCGGGCCCCAGTACCAGAGGCCCATGGTCTCGGTGCCGTTGCGGTAGGCGTCGAGCTCGGTGGCGACGGGGGCCGGGGCGAGCTCGACGGTGATGCCGGCGTCCTTGAGCTGCGACTGGATGCGCTGCGCGATGGTCGGGAAGTCGATGCCGTTCAGGCTGATGTCGCTCGGGAAGTTGAGCGTCACGGACTCGCCGGCGTAGCCGCTCTTCGCGAGGTCCGCCTTCGCGGCGTCGAGGTCCTGGGTGAGCGCGCCGCTCTCGGGCAGGGCGCCGAGCAGCATGCTCGGGATGACGCCGGACGCCTGGGCGGTGCCGTTGCCGGCGATCGAGACGAGGTCGTCGTAGTCGACGGCCTCCTTCACGGCCTTCACGAAGTCGGGGTTCGACGTGATCGCCGAGACGCTCGGGTTCTGGTTGAGCAGCAGGAAGATCACGTTCGCCGACGGGTCGCTGGTCACCGCGACCGAGTCGCCGAGCGCCTCCGCCTGGGTGCCCGAGAGGTCCAGCGCGACGTCGGCGCTGCCGCCCTCGACGTTGATCTTCTGGGTCGCGCCCTCGACGTTCTGGATGACGACGCGGCCGTAGCCCGGGGCGTCGCCGTCGTAGTTCTCGTTCGCGGTCAGCACGACCTGCGAGGCGAGGTCGAGCGTGTCGAGCACGTACGGGCCGGAGCCGGCGGAGGTGGTGTTGAGGAACGTCTCGGCGGTGTCGGTCTCGTCGGTGGTGCCGCCGTTCTCCTTCACGACCTTCGAGTTCAGGATGCCGAGCGCCGGGTTCGCCAGGATCGCCGGCAGGGCGGGCGTGGGGTTCTCGGTGGTCAGCACCACCGTCGTGTCGTCCTTCTTCGTGACGGTGACGCCGTCCAGGAGGAACGAGGGGTTGCCCTTGAGGCCGATCACGCGCTGCAGCGAGAACACCACGTCGTCGGCGGTCATCGCGGTGCCGTCCGAGAAGGTGTGCTCGCCGTTCAGGGTGAGGGTGAAGGTCTTCGCGTCGTCGGACTGCTCGAGACTCGCGAGGCCGTCGACGACCTGCGAGACGTCGCCGCCCTCGAAGGTGAGGAGGGTCTCGTAGAGCGCCTTGTCGACCATCTGGCCGGTCGGCTCGTACATGCGGCCCGGGTCGGCGGTCTTGAGGTCGAACGCCTTGTTGATGGTGAGCGTCGCGCTGCTGCCGTCGGCGGTGTCGACGCGGCCCGAGGAGCAGCCCGCCACGAGGAGGGCGAGGGAGACCGCCGCGGCGGCGATCACCACTCGCGTCGGGGCGCAGCGCGGGGTGCGGGTGGAGCGGACAACCATGGAGGCCTCCTGGCGAGGGTTCGGCTGGACGTGTTGCGAAACGATGGCACATCGCGACGCACTCCGTTTCCAGAGGGCCGCTATCGTGGACGAACTGCCGCCCGCAGTGACGAAGGAGTGGATTATGTCGATCACCGATCCGGCCGCCGGTGCGGTCGCTGGACAAAGCGCGGGCGGGCTCGACGACCTCAATCTGCGCATCCTCGCCGTCCTGCGCGAGAACGGGCGCATCTCGATGTCCGCCCTGGCCGAGCGGGTGAACGTCTCGCGGGCGAGCGTCTACAACCGGGTCGAGCAGCTCACCGCATCCGGCGTCATCACCGGGTTCTCGGCCCTGGTCGATCCGGGAAAGGTGGGGCTCGACGTCTGCGCCCTGGTGTTCGTGACGGTGCACCCGCAGTCGTGGCACCGGTTCCGCGAGGGCATCCTCCAGATGCCCGACGTGGAGTACTGCTGCATCACGACCGGCGAGCACGACGCGATGCTCCTGGTCCGCTCGCTCGACATCGGCGGCGTGCACGACTTCGTCACCGGCGTGGTCGCGGCCCGGCCCGAGGTGAAGTCGGTGGTCTCGGTCGTCGTGCTCGACGAGGTGGTGCGGAAGGCCTATCTGCTGCCCTCCGACATCCCCGACCGCTCCGGATCGACGAACCGGCTCGGCATGACGCGGTTCACCACCGCGGGGAACGGCCGCGACGCGGCGCGCTGAGCGTCAGACCTCGACGCAGATGCTGACGTGGTCGTCGCCGTCGATCTCGAACTCCTCGACGAGCCGCAGCAGGCCCTCGCCGTCGAGCTCGACGCGGCTGCCCGCGGTGCCGCTGACGAGGGTCCCGCCGTCGATCAGCTGGTGCACGAAGGAGACCTGCAGGGCGTCACCCGTGCGCGTGCCGACGAAGCGGCCGAAGGTCACGGTGTCGCCGAGATAGTCACCCCAGATCACTCCGTCGCGCTCGGAGTAGTGGAACCGCGACGGCGACTCCGGGTCGACCGCGCTGTTGGTCGAGGAGGTCATCACGAACTCGCGGCCGTCGAGACTGGGGGCGGTGGTGGCGTCGTTCACGTCATGGAGTATGCCGGAGGGGTCGAGGTGTCCTGGCCGCACGCCGGTTTCGTCTCATCCTTCGGTTCCCGGGCCTCCAGAACTGGACGAATGCGGTGTCCGCGCACCCCTGAACGGTCTATTCGTCCGGGATCCACGGTTGCGGTCCGAACGACGTCGGTCGAACCGAGCCGAAGGCCCTCCGGCGCGGAGCGGGCGACCCCACGGACAGGACGTCGTCCGGTGCCTGCGAGGCGTCCGGACTTCCCGGGCCGCCTCGATGCTCCAGCGATTCGTCCGCGATCGGATTCTTTCCCGTACTCTCAAAAGCCGTACGGGGAATGAATCGGGGCTCATTCGCATCCGATTCGAATTCAGCATCTTGGGGGCGCAATGGATCCGCAGCAATCGGTGAAGAGTGATCGCGCCCTGTGCGCCAACGCGAGGAGCGACGGATGACGGGATCGAGCACGGCAGGGGCCGTCGTGAAGCGCCCCGAGTCGCGAGAGTGGATCGACTTCGCCAAGGGCGTCGCGATCAGTCTCGTCGTGCTCTACCACTCGTCGTTGTTCCTGGGATTCTTCGGCCTCGAGGGGTACGTCCCGAAGCTCCGCACTGTGCTGCTCTACTTCCCCATGCCGGTGTTCTTCTTCATCGCGGGCCTCACGGCCGCCCGGATGCTGACGTGGACGTTCGCCGAGCTGTGGCGCCGCCGGGTCCTCGCGCTGGTGTACCTCTATCTGCTGTGGTCGTTCATCCGGGTCGTCTTCTACCTCATCGTCCCGTTCTCACGGTCGGAGGCCACCTCACCGACGGACCCGCTCAACGTGCTGGTGCTCCCCATCCTGCCGTCGAGCAGCTACTGGTTCATCTGGGCTCTCGCGATCTTCAGCATCCTCGCCTGGGCGATCCGCAAGGTGCCCCGGTGGATCCAGCTCTCGGTGGCCGGGCTGCTGTCCGTCGCGTCCACGACCACGGGCCTGCTGGACACCGACAACATCGGCTGGGACCGGGTGCTCCAGAACTTCATCTTCTTCCTCGTGGCGATGTTCATCCCCCGCACGTTCTACCGCTTCGCCGCCCGCGTGAAGGTCTGGCAGGCGCTCGCGCTCGCAGTGTCCTACATCGGCATCATCGCGGTGATCGTCGCCTTCGACGCCAACCGCATTCCGGGCGTCATCCTGATCGCCAGTTCGGTCGCGATCGTCCTGGGCATCGCCGGCTCCCAGTACCTCGTCAAGGTCCGCGCACTGAAGATCTTCGTCACCATGGGGCAGCAGAGCTTCCAGATCTATCTCCTGCACCTCTTCGTGATCGCTGTCGTCGTCGCGTTCGTCCCCCTGCTCGGCGAGACGAATGTCCCGACCGGCCCGGCGACGGTCTTCCCGTTCGCCCTGACGGTGTTCTCCCTCTGGGCGTCGCTGTTCCTCTTCCAGTCGCTGCGGCGCTTCTCCTGGTTGTGGGTGAGCCCGTTCAGCACCGGCAAGTCCCAGAAGAAGCGCCTCGCCGCCAAGGAGGCGAGATCGGCCGCGGTCCAGCCCACCGCGGTCGAGTCCGCAGCTCCTGTCGCCCCGGCCGATGAGCCCGCTGACGCGGGGACTGCGGGCAGACCGGAGAAGGACTGACCGGCGAGCACCTCCCGGGCGACTCCCCGGGCGACCCTTCCAGGCCCGAGTCGTCTCGGGCGCCGGTGAGTCCGCCTCAGACCGGGCCGGCCCGCGCTGCTCGGTCTCGGGCGAGCCGAGGGAGCAGTCGGACGAGGACGACCATGCCGACGAGTTCCACGAGGGTCTGCGTGACGACGACGACGGGCGCGAGCGACAGCGGTGCCGGGAGCGCGAGTGCGAGGGGCAGCACGACGAGCGAGTTGCGGGTCGCGCCGCTGAACACGAGGGCGCGCGTCGCGGGCACGTCGAGTCGGAAGACGCGTCCAGCACCCAGCCCCAGAGCGGTCATGACCACGAGGAATCCCGCGTAGAGCGGGACGAGAACGAGAAGCCGGCTGGCCGAGGCGCCCACGGCGCCGGACTGGGAGGCGACGACGGTGAAGAGCGTGGCCGTCATGAGCGGCACCATGAGCCCGAGCATCGTGGACTCGACGATCCGGCCGGACACGTGTCGGCGCGCCAGGGCCTGCACCAGCCCGGCCGCAGACAACGGCACCACGATCAGCAGCAGGAACGCCCGCGCGAACGGACCGGCGTCGACCACCGCCACCCCCGCAGGACCGATGAAGAGCAGCAGATACACGGGGAGGAGGAGGATCTGCGCGAGCATCAGCAGCGGTGCGGCGGCGAGCAGCCGGTCGGACGCCCCTCCGGCGAGCCCGGCGAACACGATCACGTAGTCGATGCACGGCGTCAGGAGCACCAGGAGGACCCCGAACAGCAGCACCGGAGTGTCGGCGACGAATCGGGACAGCCCGTAGGCGACGAGCGGCACGACGACGAAGTTCAGCACCCCGACCGCGGCGAGGAAGCGGCCGTCGCGCAGAGACCGTCCGATCGCGGCGAACGGGACCCCGAGGAACGTGGCGAACAGCAGCAGCGCGAGCACCGGTTCGATCGCGACCTCGAGGTGGTGCGCGGCGGGCAGCAGCAGTCCGAGAGCGGCGCCGGCGGCGATCGCGGCGAGGTAGAGCGGGATCTGGCGGTGCTCGAGCCAGGCGACGAGCGCTCTCACGACAGCAGGTCGGCGAGAAGGAGGGGCACGGGTGCAACGGTAGAGGTCCGAACCGCTTGAGGGTCGAGCGGGGGGGTGAACCAGTGACGACACGTCGATCGGGGGCCCTCCGTGAACCTCGAGCACCGGTGCTCCCTCGACGTGCTCGCATCTGCCAGCCGTTCGAAGCGGCCCGCAGGTGCTGTTCAGCCGCTCGTCGCGGCGGAGGGGCCCTGGTGAACGGACCGGGCCGAGGCCCTGATCTCCCCGATGCTCGACGACGGCGATTCGACCGTCTCGACGCGGCAAGCCGGAGTCCAGGCGGAGCTCCACGTCTGGCCCGGCGCGTTCCACGGGTTCACCAGCATGATGCCCGGCGCCGAGCTGTCGCGAACCGCCGTCTCCGCGCTGGCCGGGTGGACGACGCGCCTTCTGAGCGGACGACCGTGACACGACTAGCGTCCCGCGCTCCTGCGCTCGCCGGATCCGGAGACCACCATCGATCGCGGGCCCAGGACGGCGTCGAACGGGGCTCGTGCAGGACGGTCGCCTGTCGGAGGGGAGATCAGGAGGCGGGTGCCGGCAGCAGGCCCGCCTGCTGCTGGAAGGTCAGGTCGTCCTCGAGGTGCCAGTCCTCGACGATCCGCCCCCTCGCGCCGACGTGCTGGATGTCGATCGCGCCGAACTCGATCGGCTGGCCCTGGCCCTGGACTCCGCCGGAGACGCCGGTGAAGTGGCCGGTGAAGGTCAGGCGCGCGGTGAAGGTGTCGCCCGTGACGTACAGGTCGTCGAGCGAGCACGCCAGGTCGGGCACCGCCGCGCGGAACTGCTCCGAGGCGGTGATCGGCCCCTCGACTCCCTGGGGTCGCCCCGTCGGGAGGGTGCGGTCGAGGAAGGAGTCGTCGACGGCGAGCTCGAGCCAGGTCTCGTCGCCCGTGTTCCAGAAGGAGTAGAGCTGTTGCGCGCGGAGGACGACGGGTCGGCTCGCTTCGACGCTCGAGTCCCCCAGATGCACGGTCCCGGGCTGCACGAGGCCGTCGTCGCCGCTCACCGCCGCGGCCGGGTCCTCCGTCGCGACCGTGCTCGCGCAGCCGGCGGTGGCGAGGAGTGCGGCGAGACCGACGGCGAGGAGGGGTGCGCGGCGGTTCATGCGAGCCGCCCGCCGCCGTCGACGTGCAGCGTCGTCCCGGTCACGAACGTGTTGTCCATGGCGAAGCGCACGGCGGACACGATGTCGTCGACCGAGCCGATCCGGCGAGAAAGATTCCCGGCCGCCGTCTCGGCGAACATCGCTGATTTCTCCTGCTCGCCCAGTGCGTCCCAGGCGCCGGAGTCGATGATCCCCGGCGAGATCGCGACGGCGCGCACCGGGGCGAGCTCGACCGCGAGCGCCTCGACCAGGAAGGAGACCGCTCCGTTGGTCGTCGCCATCACCGCGAGCCCCGCCGACGGCCTCCAGGCGGCGACACCGGAGAAGAAGAGGAAGCCGCCGCCCGGCCGGACGGAGGACGCGAGGTGCTTGGCGAGCAGGATCGGGCCGATGACCTTCGCGTCGAACGCCATCACGACGGCATCGCGCTCCAGCCCGGTGACCGGGCCGTTCGCGTGCGCCGCCGCGAACGAGACGACGAAGTCGAGGGGCCCGAGATCGGCGGCCGCCGCGATGCTCGACTCATCGGCGAGATCGATCCGGACGGACCGGAGCCGGCCGCCGGACTCCCCCGCGTCGTCACCGAGCGCCTCCGGGTGACGTCCGCCGACGATCACGTCGTCACCTCTCTCGAGCAGCTCGCGCACGAGAGCGCGGGCGATGCCGGATCCCCCTCCGACGACGAGCACGCGGTTCTTCTTCTCGTTCATGGTGCCTCCCTGTCGAGGAGCCGGTGCGGCTCCTTCGTTCGTGACAACCAGGGGACGGACACCATCAGTCCATAAACGACCGTCGCATATCTGAGGTCAGGGATAGGGTTCGTCTATGCCCAGTCTTCGAGCCCTCGAGGTGATGGTGACGCTGGCGCGGGTCGGATCGATCGGCGCGACCGCTCGCGCGCTGCACCTCTCGCAGCCCGCGGTCTCCCACCAGGTCGCGTCCCTCGAGCGCGAGGTCGGGGTGCCCCTCGTCGACCGGAATCCGGCCGGCGCGACCCTCACCCGGTACGGTCGCGCGCTCGTCGAGCACGCCCGCCTCGCCGTCGACGCCGCCGAACGCGCCGTGGCGGCCGCGCGGACGGCGGACGCGGAGCAGCCGATCCGGCTCGCCGTCGCCGAGAGCTTCACCCTGCCCTTCCTCGTCCCCGTGGTCACCCGGTGGAACGCCGACGGACGCACGCCGCTGCAGCTCGTCGAGACGACCAGCGCCGCCACCTCGATCGACGACCTGCGCGCCGGCCTCCTCGACCTCGTCGTCGTCCCCGGGCCGGCGACGGTGGACGGACTGCACGTCGAGCGCCTCGGGACGGAGGAGATCGTCGTCGTCGGCCGGCCCGCCGGAGAGGTCTCGGCGGGCCGGCTCCCCATGGCCGAGCTCGGTGAGGCGGGAGGCCTGATCGGCGTGGACGCGTCGAACGGGTACGGCGCCTGGCTGGCCGAGCGGCTCGCGGGAGCCGGAGTGCTCGTCTCCTACGCCCTCCAGACCCGGTCCGTGCAGCAGGCCGCCGCCCTCGCCTCCGCCGGTGTCGGAGCCGCCCCCGTCCCGCGGAGCGCCCTCGCGCACGGGATGGTCGCCGTCGGACTGCACCCGCCGCTCGAGCGCACCGTCCTGGCCGTCACTCGTGCCGTACCGGACGCCTCGGTGGCGGCACTCGTCGACGCCCTGAGACGCAGAGTCGCGAGTGCGACCCGCGCCGAGCCGGATCGGCTGTCGGGCGGCCGTCCGGTTCGTCGTGTCGGACGTATGGATCCGCGACCGCTTCCCGCCGTCGGCGCCCCGGCCACGCGTGCGCTCGAGGACGGGGGCGTGCACGATCTGGACGACGTGAGGCGGGTGGGTCTCGACCGTCTCGGAACCCTCCACGGAGTCGGGCCGAAGGCGCTCCGGCTCCTCCAGCAGGCCCTCGACGCGGACGATCGCGCTCCGTAGCGATCCCTTCCCCGCACGGTCGCCTCGACCCAGAATGGTCGGAGACTCGGCGCGCCGGTTCCCGGGGGCGATCCGACCGCGGAGGCGGCCGCCGAGGGAACGGTAGTCGGATGGACCAGGAGGCGCGATGAAGATCATGCTCGTGATGCGGTCGGACGGCAGCTACGCCGGGGGCGATGCGCCCGAGGACTACGCGGCCTGGGCGGACTACGAGGCGTCGCTGAAGGCGGACGGCGTCCTCGTCGACTCCGGACGCTTCGCCGACGCCTCCGGGGACGTCTCCGTCGAGACGGATCTGACCGCGGCGCGAAGAGAAGGCGACACTCCGGCCCCGTCCCGAGCGGAGGAGCGGTCCGCCCTCGTCGGCTACTACCTGCTCGACTGCCCGACCCGGGACGACGCCGTGCGGTACGCCCGACGCGCCCCCCTCTACGGCTCGGTCGAGGTGCACGAGCAGGCGCAGTACTGAGCCGCGGTCGCCGGTCGGGCGGCTGTCCCCGTCACCGCCGAGCGGGACCGACCGCTTCACCCGAGGGATGCGAATCGGGCGTCCGGGATCGGGACGGCGGGAGGGAAGTGGTGTACCGTCATCGCCTGACCGATTCTCATCGGAGTGGTCGACCCGTCTCACCGGCGGTGTCGATCCGGGGCTGAAAACCTCCGGCGTCCTCGAAGCCCGGAGGTCCTCCCATGTCAGTGTCCCCACGAAGTACCACCGTCGACGGTGACGCGTCCCCCTTCGTCGTCGTGGTCAGCGCAGAAGCGCACCCGAGCGGCGCGGGGTCGGAACGGTCCGATCCGGCCACCTCGCCGGCAGCGCTCGCACGTCCGAGGACGGGGTACGGCGGAGCGATCCGGCTGGCGCAGGGCCGCGTGCTCGGCCCGCCCTCCTCCCCCGGCACCGAGCTCCTCTTAGGGCTGCTCTTCTGGCGCAGCCGCCGCGACGCCGAGGATTTCGCGGCGGAACTGAGCCGCACTGAATCGTCGTGGGTCGTGGACGAGGGGATCTACCGGTTCACCACCTCGGCGACGGCGAGCCCGGACGACGCGACTCCCGTCGATCCGGTGCGCGCTGCCCCGACGGCGGCCCACGAGATCATCCGACTGGCGCCCGTCGCGGGCAAGCAGGCATGGATGGCCGAGTACAACGACAGCGAGACGCGCGATCACATCAGAACGCTCGAGGGCTTCGTCTCGACGAGCTTCTTCCGCGACCTCCGGAGCGATCGGATCATCGAGTACGTGCAGTGGCGCTCGGCCGACGACCTGACAGCGGCGTTCGGGGACGAGCGCTTCGCCGAGCACTTGAGCGTGAACAGCCATTACTCCGACGGCGAGGCTTTCCTCTTCGGAGAACGGTCGACCGATGCGGCACCCGCCGATGAACGGCCCGACGGCGCGTCCACCCCCTCCGGGACCGACGGTCCTGCCGCCGCTCAGAGCCCCGAGGCCCGACCGTGACTCGACTCGAGACCGTTCACGAGATCCTCGGGCCCTGGTCGTTGGCCACCACCCAGCGGTTCTGGGAGGGCTTCACCCCGAACCGGCTCGCGTCGCAGCCGCAGGCCGCGGGCATCCGCTCCGCCCTCCTCTGCGATGCCGACTGGCAGCGAGTGGACGTCGTGGTCACCCAGGACGGGCCGTCCGCCCGCATCGTGGTCGAGGGCCCGGGCGACCTGGACGCCGCGACCGAGCAGGTCCGTCGGCTGCTGTCCATCGACATCGACGGGCGCAGCTGGCCCGACGTCGCGGCGCGCGACGAGGTCATCGCGGACGCGCAGGCTCGGCTCCCCGGGTTCCGGCCGTGCGGCTTCTTCTCGCCCTACGAGGCGGCGGTCTGGACGGTCCTGTCGCGTCGGCTGCAGATCCGGCAGGCGGCGGCGGTCAGGACGCGTCTCGCGCAGCAGCTCGGTGATGACGGAGCCTTCCCGTCCCCGGCCGTCCTGCGTGCGGCGTCCCTCGACCTGCCCGACCGCAAGGCGGAGTACCTGCAGGCGATCGCCGAGGCCGCCCTCGACGGACAGCTCTCCGGCTCCCACCTGCGCTCGCTCCAGCCGGCCGAGGCCTTCGTCCAGGTGCAGAGCATCCTGGGGATGGGGCCGTTCTCGGCCGAGCTCGTCGTGATCCGCGGCGCGAACTTCCCCGACGTCCTGCCGCGCAACGAGGGCAGGCTGAGCGACGAAGTCGCGAAGCGCTACGGCGACGACCGGTCGATCGACGAGATCTCCGAGACGTGGACGCCGTTCCGCTCCTGGGCGGCGGTGCACCTGCGCGCGCTCGCGGAGTAGACGGGCGACTCCGAGGGGCGGCCCACCGTCAGGACGGCTCCTCCCGCAGGCGCCCCGCGGCGGCCGCTGCCGCGGAGATCTCTCCGCAGTGAGTCCGGCGACGGACGCCACCCCGAAGGCCCGGGCGGATGATGGTCGGGTGAACCGCACCGATCGTCTGTACGGGCTCGTCGAGGAGCTGCGGGCGGTCTCGCCCCGGCCGCGGAGCGCGCGCCGTCTCGCCGAGCGGTTCGAGGTGTCGGTGCGGACCATCGAGCGGGACCTGTCCGCGCTGCAGCAGGCGGGTCTGCCGATCTGGGCGGAGCCCGGCCGCACGGGCGGCTACGTCATCGACGCGTCCGCGACCCTCGGGCCGGCCGGATTCACGGTGGAGGAGGCCGTCGCCGTGCTGATCGGCCTCAGCGCGCTGCAGCGCAGTCCGTTCCGGCAGGCAGCCAGGACCGCTGCCCGGAAGACGCTCGCGGTCCTGCCGGACGACGTGGCCGCCCGCGCCGGCGCGGTCGC
>NZ_PSUC01000072.1:0-18706 GCF_002931635.1 Rathayibacter sp. AY2B7
GCGCAGCATCGTCCGCACGAAGGCGGCGCTGACACCGCGCCGTAGGCGGGGGCGGCGCCGTGCTCGGGGTGGGAGGCGGCCGACGCGGCGTCCGCGTCCGTCGCGGCCCCGTCGCTCCGTCCGCCCTCGATGTAGTGGGGGACGAACTCCGCCAGGTCGCCGGTGATCAGGCCGCTCGTCTCGCGCACGTCGATGCCGACCGGGGTCTCGCCGACGATCCAGCTGCCGATGACGACGGTCTTCCCGTCGACCCGGGCCAGCTCGGCGCGCTCCTGGTGGATGAAGCCCTCGGCGCCGTAGCTCCCGCCGTTCTCGGCGACGACCGAGCCGTCGGCGTCGAGGACCGTCACGTTGGCGCCCTCCCGGCCCAGGCGCGGCTTGCGCACCTGGGCGGTGCCGGGCAGCGGATGCACGGAGGCGGGCAGCAGGTTCGGGTGGCCGCGGAACATCTCCCACAGCACCACCAGCAGCTGCTTGTTGCTGAGCAGGAGCTTCCACGCCGGCTCGACCCAGCGGGTGCGCTCGCGCCGGTCGAGGAGCAGGCCGCCGAACTGCTCGCCGAGCATCCACTCCCACGGGTAAAGCTTGAAGACGTGGCGGATCGGCTCGCCGTCGCCGTCGAGGAAGCCGGCGCCGTCGAGCTCGTAGCGGATGTCCTCGACGAAGATCAGCTTGGGGTCGAAGCCGGCCTGCGCCGCGGTCTCGGCCATGTAGGCGACGGTGTCGGCGTCCTCGACGATCAGCTCGCCGTCTCCGGAGTCGTGCAGCGACGCGAGGTGCAGCCGGGCGCCCTCGTCGAGGCTCCAGCGCTCGAGGCGGAGGTGGCGCCACTGCTCGACGAGCTGCTCGTGCAGGCTGTTGAACTGGTCGGCGTCGGGACCCTTCGTCTCGACGAGCCACTGCCACTGGGCCGCGGCCGTCTCGACCAGCGAGGTCGGGGTGTCGGCGTTGAACTCGAGCAGCTTCACCGCGCCCGCGCCGTCGTAGGCGAGATCGAAGCGGCCGTAGACCGTGGGGTCGTCCTCGTCCCACGAGGTGCGCACCAGCTCGTGGAAGCGGGGCGGGATGCCGAACTCGGCGAAGCGGCCCTTCCGCACCACGAGCTCGCACGCCTCCATGCAGAGGTCGAAGAGCTCCGAGGTCGTGCGCTCGAGCAGGTCGATCTCGGCGGGCTCGAAGGAGTAGGCCGCGGATTCGTTCCAGTAGGGGCGGCCGCCCTCGGAGGGGAGGTCGTAGAAGCTGAAGCCGATCTCGTCGCAGCGGGCTCGCCAGTCCGGTCGCGGAGTGAGGGTATGTCTGCGCATGATGTCCGGCAAGTGTAGGTCGGGCGTCCGCGTGAGGGCAGGGGGTGGCGCCGTCCTCCGCGCTAGCCTCGACGGGAGCGAAAGGCCGTGCCATGACAGCACCCCTCCCGCTCGCGGGCGTCCGCGTCCTCGAGCTCGGCAACTTCATCGCGGCGCCCACCGCGGGCCGGCTGCTCGCCGACTTCGGCGCCGAGGTGATCAAAGTGGAGCGGCCCGGCACGGGGGACGAGCTGCGCCGCTGGCGGCTGCACGAGGGGTCCGAGACCTCGCTCCTCTTCCACACGATCAACCGCAACAAGCGCTCGATCGCGCTCGACCTGCGCACGGACGAGGGGCGCGACGCCGTCCGCCGCCTGGTCGCCGAGTGCGACGTGGTGCTCGAGAACTTCCGGCCCGGCACGCTCGAGCGCTGGGGGATCGGGCCGGACGTGCTCGACGAGGCCCGGCCCGGCATCGTGATCGGACGCATCTCCGCGTTCGGGCAGACCGGCCCGCTGTCGGCCCGGCCCGGATTCGCGGCGGTCGCGGAGGCGATGGGCGGGTTCCGCGAGCTGGTCGGCGACCCGGACCGGCCGCCCGTGCGCGTCGGCGTCTCGATCGGCGACTCGATCGCCGGGCTGTACGCGGGCTACGGAGTGATGATGGCGCTGTTCCAGCGCGAGACCCGCCGCTCCGCCGGGCTGGATCCGGCACCGCTGGCGGAGCGGGTCGTCGACGTCGCGCTGCACGAGGCGATGTTCTCGATGACGGAGTCGCTGATCCCCGACTACCAGGCGCACGGCATCGTCCGGGAGCGCGTCGGCGGGCGGATGGAGGGCATCGCCCCGACCAACGCCTACACCTGCGCCGACGGGGCGAGCATCGTGATAGCGGGGAACGCGGACGCGATCTTCCAGCGGCTGATGGCGGTGATCGGCCGCGCCGACCTGGGCGAGGACCCGGCGCTCGCCTCGAACGAGCAGCGCTGGGCCCGGCGCGACGAGCTGGACGCGGCGATCGGCGCGTGGACGGCGGGCCGCACCGCCGCCGAGGCGCTCGCGGTCCTCGACGACGAGGGCGTCCCCTCCGGCCCGATCTACACGGCCGCCGACATCAGCGCGAGCGAGCAGTACGCGGCGCGCGACATGATCCAGGCCTTCGACGTCGAGGACGCCGGCGGCACTCTGCGCGGCGTGGGCTTCCCGGGGATCGTGCCGGTGCTCGGCGGCCGCTCCCTCCCCATCCGCTCGCTCGCGCCCGACCTGGGCCAGGACACCGAGGAGGTGCTGGGGATGCTCCGGCGCACCGGTCCCGCTGCTCCCTCCGCCGGCGGGGCTCCTGCTGCTGCTCCGGCCGCTGCTGCTGCTCCCTCCGCCGCCGCTGCCGAGGAGGCCGGCCGGTGACCGCGCTCGCCTCCGCGCGCCTGCGCGACGTCACCCTCCGCGACGGCCTGCAGCTCACCGGCAAGCTCCTGACGACCGAGCGCAAGGTCGACCTCGCGCGCACGCTGCTCGCCGCGGGGGTGCCCGAGCTCGAGATCGGCTCGCTCGCGCGCGGCGACCTCGTCCCTCCGATGGCCGACACCCTCGACGTGATCGCCGCGCTCACTCCCGAGGAGCTGGAGCGCTGCTGGGTGTGGGTCGCGACTCCGCGCCACGTCGAGCGCGCCGCCGCCGCGGGGGCGCGCCGCTTCCAGTACTGCTTCTCCGCGTCCGACTCCCACAACCTCGCCAACGTCGGCAGACCGACCGAGGCGAGCCTGGCCGCGATGCCGGAGGCGGTCGCGCTCGCCGAGAGCGTCGGCGGGCGGATCCAGCTGTGCATCGCCACCTCCTTCACCTGCCCGTTCGAGGGCCCGGTCGACCCGGAGCGCGTGCTCGCGATCGCGCGCGACCCGCGAGCGGAGGGAGCGGCCGACGTGGTCGTCTGCGACACGCTCGGGCAGGCGCACGCCGGCCAGGTGGCGTCGCTCGTCTCGCGCGTGGCCGCGGAGACCCCGCCCCGCGAGATCGTGTTCCACGGGCACGACACCTGGGGCTCGGGCGTCGCGAACGCGATCGCCGCCGTGCAGGCCGGGGCGGCGGTGGTCGACGGCGCGCTCGGCGGCCTCGGCGGCTGCCCCTTCGCACCGGGCGCCAGCGGCAACACGGCGACCGAGGACCTCCTGTTCGCCCTGCGCCCCGACTGGTTCACGCCCGGCGCGCTCGCGGTCCTCGTCGGCGAGTCGGAGGCGCTGCTCGCCGAGCTCGGCGAGCCCGGCCGCTCGAAGGCCGCGCAGGGCGCCCGCTCGAACGCCCCCGCGTTCCCCTGGGCGCTCTGAGCGGATCGTCCCCCGCTCGCCGGTCCGAGGCGTCGGGAACGGTCGCCTCCCGCCGCGGAGGACGACCGTTCCCGACGCCTCGACAGCGTCGTGCGGGGTCAGCGTGCGAGCAGCGCGCCGAGGCGTGCGCGCTCGGCGCGGAGGACGTCGACCAGGAGGGACCCCTCGGGTGCGGCGAGCCAGCGCTCCAGGGCGAGGTCGAAGAGGGCGGAGGCCGCGAGGGCGGCGAGGGCCGCGTCCTCCGGCGCGACTCCGGCGTCGACGAGGGCGGCGCGCATGCTCTCGGCGAGGGCGGCCGACTTCAGGAGCTCGCGCTCGCGCAGCTGCGGCTCGGAGCGCACGACGGCACGGCGGGCGGCGATCGGAGCGCGCCAGGTCTGGAGGTCGCCCGAGGCGGCCGCCTCGAGGCCGTGCATCACGAGGTCCATCGGCGCGAGGCCGGCGGGGGCGCCGACGAGCAGGCGGCCGACGATCTCGGGGAACTCGCGCTCGCGGAGGAAGAGGACGTCGCGCTTGTCGGCGAAGTGGCGGAAGAAGGTGCGGGTAGTGAGCCCGGCGCGCTCCGCGATCGCGGGGACGGTGGTGCCCGCGTAGCCGTGCTCGGCGAAGAGCTCCATCGCCGCCTGCTCGAGGCGGAGGGCGGCGTCGGGGGCCCAGCGTGACATCCGCCCAGGATAGCTGACGACACGACGTGTCATCAGGAGTAGTGTGACGACACGTCCTGCCATCACTTCCGACTGGAGCCGCCCGTGCCCGAGAACGCCGCCGCCCTGCTGACCGCCCCGCGGGCCGACCTCGTCGTCCGCCCCGCTCCGATGCCCGTCCCCGGTCCGGGGGAGGTCCTGCTGCGCAACCGCGCCCTGGCCGTGAATCCGGTCGACGAGATGAAGCAGTGGACGGGCGATCTGATGTTCCGGTGGGTGCCGTACCCGGCGGTGCTGGGGGAGGACGTGGCCGGAGTGGTCGAGGCGGTCGGCCCTGGAGTGACGCGCTTCGCCGTCGGCGACCGGGTCGTCGCGTACGCGGTCGGAATGGAGCGCGGGCGGCGGAACCGCGACGAGGGCGCCTTCCAGGAGTACACGGTCGTGCGCGAGGACCTGGCGGCGCCGATCCCCGACCGGCTGGGCTTCGAGGAGGCGGCGGTGCTGCCGCTCGCGGTCTCGACGGCGGCGACGGCGCTGTTCCAGCGGGACCACCTCGCCCTGCCGCACCCGAGCGCCCCGGTCCGGCCGACGGGCAGGACGGTCGTGGTCTGGGGCGGGGGGACGAGCGTGGGGAGCAACGCGATCCAGCTCGCCGTCGCCTCCGGGCACCGCGTGGCGACGACCGCCTCGCCTCGCAACCACGAGCGGATGCGCGAGCTGGGCGCCGAGATCGTGCTCGACTACCGCAGCCCCACCGTCGTCGCCGACCTGGTGGCGGCGCTCGCGGGCCATGAGGTCGCGGGGGTGCTCGCGATCGGGACGGGCTCCGGTGCTCCGTCGGTGGCGGTGGCCGCGGGCACCGGAGCGCGACGCGTCGCCCTGGCCAGCCCCTCCGTCTCGTTCGGCTCGCTCCCGCGTCGGCGCGGTGTCAGCGCCGCCTTCGTGCGGACGATGCTGCGCGTGGCCGGCGGCACCGCGGCGCTGCAGATCGCGGCCCGGCGCCGCGGCATCCGCGCCCGCTTCGTCTGGGGCGGCTCGCTGATGACGAACGAGGTGGGGCCGATGCTGTGGCGCGACCACCTGCCGGCGGCGCTCGCCGAGGGCCGGCACGTCTGCGCCCCCGCGCCCGAGGTGGTGGGTGAGGGGCTCGCCGCGCTGCAGCCCGCCCTCGACCGGCTGCACGAGGGTGTGTCGGCGGTGAAGCTGGTCGTCCGCCTCTGAGGGGCGGGCTCCGGGAGGCCGGGCTCCGGACCGGCCCCGTGCGGAGGGATCGGGCGGGGTCCGGCCCCGAGCGCCCAGCCCGGGGATCCGGCCGGGTTCCTCCGGTCCGCCGCCGCCCGCCGCAGCCGCCCCGCCCGAGCCGTGCCGCGGAGTGGCCGCCGCGCAGGGTCCTCGGTATCGTGGCGCGCTCCGACGCGACCCGAGGAGATCCCGTGATCCGCCGCACCGCCTCCGGAGCCGCCGCGCTCCTCCTGCTCGCCCTGACCGGCTGCTCCGCCGGGTCGTCGCCCGCGGCGTCCCCGGCCGCCACTCCGGAGCCGGTCGGCGGCCTGGGGGTCGCCGTCTCGGCGCTCTGCGAGGCCGGCTCCGATCCGCAGTGCGTCCCGGTCGGCGGGCAGGACGTCCTCGTCGATCCCGAGGACTTCACCCGCGCGGGCGTCGTCGCGGTCGAGGCCGATCCGAGCACGGGAGTCGTCGACGTCCGGTTCGACGAGGCGGGCGCCGCCCTCCTGCGCCGCGGCTCGCAGGCGGCCATCGACGAGGGGGCCGACGCCCGGCTCCTCCTCCGCGTGGGCGACCGGGTCGAGTCGGCGCTCTCCGTGATGCAGCCGATCGAGGGCGACACCGTGCAGATCGTTCCCGCGGAGGGCGACGCGCAGGGGCTGGTCGACCGGATCCTCGCCGGCTGACGCCCGCCTAGGATCGGCGCATGGCGAAGGGTTTCCGCACGGAGCGCACGCAGGCGCTCCTCCTCGCGCAGCCCTGGGCGCTCTCGCTGGTGAGCGCCGTCTTCGTGGCGGGGATGCTCCGGCTGGCGGCGGACGCGGGCTGGGATCTCGGCGCGGTCGTCGGCGGCGGACGCCGGCACGCGCCGCTGTGGCTGGTGCTCCTGCTCGGCCTGCCGCTGTTCGGCGCCGGAGTGGTGCTCGGCGCGGTCCGGCAGGTGCGGCTCCTGCGGCGGCCGGCGGCGCCGCCCGTCCCGAGTCCGGAGGCGGAGCGGCTGCGGCGCGAGGGCCCGGGCTGGCTCAGCCGGCGCGAGGACGAGCGAGCGGCGCAGGGCGGGACCGGGAGCGCGCAGGGCGGCACCGGCGGCACACCGGACGTGATCGGCAGCGCTCCCGACGGCACGGACGACCCGCGCGACGAGGACCGCTGACCGCGCCTCAGAGGTGCAGCATCCCCCAGTCGATGATCACGGCCAGCGCCGTGTAGGCCGCGGCCACTGCTCCGACCGCCTTGCCCGCGCGGTCGAGGTCGGCCTGCGGGTCCGGACCGGCGTCGGCGACGACCCGGAGCAGCGCTCCGACCAGCGCGATCAGCGTGATCGCCAGGATCCAGACTTTGAGCGACGCGTGCGGGTCGACGTGCGCGAGCGTCAGCGCGACGACCGGCACCGCCACCACGAGCACCGACGCCAGCACCAGGAGGCAGCCGCGCCGGGTGAGGCCGGTCGGCCCGAAGGAGCCGCCGCGCATCCAGGCGCGCACGCGCTGCCTCCGCGAGGCGGGCGGACCGCCGGCGGAGTCCGCGTCGGTCGAGGGCCCCCAGTCCTGCGCGGTCGTCATCGCGCGGTGCCGGAGCGGTCGGGAGTCGGGCTGGGCCGCATCGGGTCCTCCAGGGGACGAGGGAGCGCGTCGGACGGTGGTGCCGACCCCTCAGTCTCGGGAGCGCGTCCGGCAGCGGCAAGCGCCTCTACCGGACATGTCCGGAAGAGGACGCTCAGGCCCGTCCCTGCAGGATCAGGTTCCAGTACACCCACGGCAGGACGCGGCGGTCGGCGAGGTAGGTGAGGCGCCGCTCCTTCGCCAGGCCCGTCCAGAAGGGGACGGTCGGCTTCGGGCGGTAGCGGTCGTCGAACTCGGCGAACACCACGCTCGAGCGCGAGACCACGAAGGGGCAGACGGAGTAGCCGTTGTACACGCGGGGGAGCGGGCGGCCCTTCTGCGCGGCGACGAGGTTCTTCGCGAGCGTGGTGGTCTGCTGGCGCAGCGCTCCTCCGGACTTCGAGTTGACCGTGGCCGCCGCGTCGCCGAGCGCCCAGACGTCGGGGAACCGCGGGTGCCGCAGGGTCAGCGGGTCGACCTCGACGAAGCCGCCCTCGTCGCCCTCGGCGGCCAGTCCGGTGCCGGCCAGCCAGTCGGGGGCCGACTGCGGGGGCACGGCGTGCAGCACGTCGTACGACAGCGTCTCGCGCGGGCCGTCGGTCGAGCGCCGCGCGCGGTCGGGGCCGGGGAGGGCGCTCGCGCGCTCGTCGACGGCGAGGACGACCCGCCGCTCGGCCGCGTCGACCTCGACCAGCTCGCGGCCGTAGCGGACCTCGATCCCGTACTCCGCCACCTTCCGCTCGAGCTCGGAGTCGATCAGCGGCATCCCGAACAGGGTGGGGGTCGGCACGACGAGCACGACGCGGATGCGGTCGAGGACGCCGGTCGCGCGCCAGTAGTCGCAGGCGAGGTACATCGGCTTCTGGGAGGCGCCGGAGCAGGTGCCGGGGCCGCCGGGCTGCGTGAAGACGACGGTGCCGGAGCGGACCTCGCGGAGCACCTGCGACGCCTTGCGGGCGTACTCGTACTCGTAGTTCGACACTCCGAACGGCGAGTCCATCGCCTCCTGGAGCCCGGGGACCGCGCCCCAGTCCTTCTGGATCCCGGGGCAGACGACGAGCTGCCCGTAGCCGACGGTGCGGCCGGAGAGGAGGGTGACCGTGTGCGCGACCGGGTCGATCGTCTCGACGCGGTCCTGGATCCAGACGACCCCCTTCGGCGTCACCGAGCCCTGGGGCCGGGTCGCCGCGGAGGCGGGTGCGGTGCCGCCCGCGACGTGGGAGAGCATCGGCTGGTAGACGTGGGTCGACCGGGGCTCGATCACCGCGACGTCGTCCACTCCGGAGCGCCGCAGCCGTCCCGCGGTCGAGAGTCCGGCGTTGCCGCCGCCGATGATGAGGACGTCGTGGCGGGCCGCGCCGGGATCGGTCATGGCCTCACCCTAGGGGCGCGCCGGGGCGAGCGGACGGGCTTGCGCAGACCCGCGGAGGGGGTGCGCTCGGAGCGCCCCGGGACGGTGATCCCGCACGGCCGCCCGGCTCGCGTCAGGCCGCCTCGAGCGCCTGGATCGCGGTCCTCGCGGTCGCGCAGGGGTAGGAGTCGTGGGCGTCGAAGGCGCGGCACTCGGCGCAGCGCAGCCGCACTCCGGCGCCGCCCTCGAGGATGCGCTCGGGGCGGTGCCCGTGCAGGATGACGGCGAGGCTCGCGACGAGGGGGTCGCTGCTCACCAGCGCGCTCCGCAGCGCCTCCGACCGGCGGCGGAGGTAGTCGTCCGCCACGGCGTCGATCGACTGCTCGGGGAGGTCCGGCTCGGGCCAGGAGGCGGGCCGCTCGACGGGCAGGTCGAGCTCGTCGAAGCCCATCGACCAGTCCGGGAACCGGCGCTGCTCGTGCACGCTGGTCCAGACGGTGACCACGCCCTCGTGCCGCGGGTCGGCGAGGATCCGCGCGTAGAGCGAGCGCACGTCCGACTCCTCGCCCTCGAGCAGCTGCATCACGCGGCGGCCGCGGAAGACGAGCATCCCCGAGACGCCGTGCTCGACGTTGTTGCGGCGGCTCGTCTCGAGCAGCCGGCGGATCTCCCCCGAGCCCAGGTCGCGGTCGAGGGTGCTGACGTAGACGACGGTGAAGACGAGGGAGTCGCGCCGCGGCGAGTGCTCGACGAGGTGGAGCGTCGCGGGGGAGCGGGCGCCGGTCTCGGGGTCCATCAGGGCCGCGACCTCCGGGAACTCGAGCCAGATCAGGTCCTCCGGAGCGCTCGGCTCCACGGCGGTGACCGCCGGGACCGCGTCCAGCCACTGCGTCCGCTGGCGGAGGTCGGCGGCGACGGCCTTCTCGTCGAGCCCGGGCAGGAGGCCTGCGGCGCCGGAGACGAAGAGGCTCGTCGCGGAGTTGAGCAGCAGCGTCACGACCGTCGCGTGGCCGTCGCCGGCGAGCACGGGGAGCTCGACACTGTCGGTGCGGCCGTGGGCGGCGAGCCCGGAGGCGTAGGAGACGAGTGCGTCGGCGACCGCGTCCCCCACCTGGAAGGTCGCGCCGGCGTACTGGATCTGCTTCATGGCTCCACGATGCGCCTGCGGCGGATCCGCGGGTAGGGGTACCGGTGCCGGGTGGAGCGTGCAGGGGTCGCGGCTACTCCTGCCCGAGGAGCACGGAGCGGCGACGGGCGCCTCCCGCGCCGGCCGCGAAGGCGAGCTCCGGGCGCCCGCGGCGCCGGACGGCGGCGGGATCGGCTCGGGCGTCGGCATGCGCGGCTCTCTCGTCGGCGGAGAGCGGCTCCTCCTCCGAGCGCTCGTGCACACCCGGCCCCCTCGCGGGTGCCACCGGTACCCTGGAGCGGTGCCTCTGACCCTCCCTCCGCTGAGCCGCGCCCGCGCGCGCGCCGCCGCGGCGTACCCGACCCGGCAGCTGCTGACCAAGCGCGCCTCGGGCACGAACGGATGGCTCAGCTCGTGGGGGACGAACGCGCACGGCGAGATCGCCGGCTGCCCGCCGCCGCGCGGCTGACCCGCGACCGCCCCTCCTCCGGAGCCCGCGGCCGCGTTCCCGCGCTCACCCACCCCTCCGGACGGAACCCCTCATGCCGCACCAGCCCCTGCCCGCCGATCAGGCCCCCCACTCGATCTGGCGGGGACTCCGCCAGACCCTCCAGAAGGACACGGTCGGCGGAGCGTTCCTGCTCACCGCGACCCTCCTCGCCCTGATCGTCGCCAACAGCCCCGCGTCCGCGCTCTACAGCGCGGTCCGCGACTTCCGCTTCGGCCCCGAGGCCCTGCACCTCGAGCTGAGCGTCGGGTCGTGGGCGGCCGACGGCCTGCTCGCGATCTTCTTCTTCGTCGTCGGGCTCGAGCTCAAGGAGGAGTTCGTCGCCGGCAAGCTCCGCGACCCGAAGACGGCGCTCGTGCCGATCGTCGCGGCCGTCGGCGGCGTGGCCGTCCCCGCCCTGATCTTCACCGCGGTGAACCTGCCCCGCGGAGGAGCCGCGCTGGACGGCTGGGCGATCCCCGCCGCCACCGACATCGCCTTCGCCGTCGCGGTGATCGCCGTGGTCGGCCGCTTCCTCCCGCCGGCGCTGCGGACGTTCCTCCTCACGCTCGCCGTGGTGGACGACCTCATCGCGATCACGATCATCGCCGTCTTCTACACCGCCGGCATCGACGTACTGATGCTCCTGCTCGCGCTGGTGCCGCTGGCGGTCTTCGCGGTCTGCGTGCAGCGCGGCGTGCGCGCCTGGTGGGTGCTGATCCCGCTCGGAGTGGCGACGTGGGCGCTCGTGCACGCCTCGGGCATCCACGCCACGGTCGCGGGCGTGCTGCTCGGCTTCACCGTGCCGGTCGTCGCGACCAGGCGCGCCCGGGTGCAGGTGGGGTCGGATGCGGAGGGGCGCCCGGTCTACGACGGCCTCGCCGCGCACTTCGCCGATCGCTGGAGCGTCCTCTCGACCGCGGTAGCGGTGCCGGTCTTCGCGTTCTTCTCGGCCGGAGTGACGGTCGGCGGAGTCGCGGGCCTGGTCGACTCGTTCCAGGACTCGATCGCCGTGGGCATCATCGCGGGCCTCGTGCTCGGCAAGCCGCTCGGCATCGCCGGGAGCACCTTCCTCCTGACCCGGTTCCGCGGCATCGGGCTGGATCCGTCGCTGCGCTGGGTGGACGTGATCGGCATGGCGTTCGTGGCCGGCATCGGATTCACGGTGTCGCTGCTGGTCGGCGAGCTGTCGTTCGGCGCGGGCAGCGAGTCCGACGACCACGTGAAGGTCGGCGTCCTGGCCGGCTCGTTCCTCGCGGCGGTCATCGGAGGCGCGATCCTCTCGGTCCGCAACCGCCACTACCGCCGCCTGCAGGACTGACGGCCGACGGGATCTCGCGGCGCCTGCTGCCCGGGCGGCTCGATCAGCACGCGCCTCCTGCTGGTCGAGCAGCCGTCGCAGGCGGCGCATCGAGACCCCGCGTAGCTCAGCCGTGCAGGCCGTGGACGACCGCGTGGCCGCGGCCGCGGGAGATGAGCAGGCGGTTCACCGGGGTCGTGACGACGAAGGCCAGGGCCAGGGCGCCGGCGAGCGAGCCCCAGAAGAGGCCGGACGAGAGGCCCGCGTCCATCGCTCCGGGGATCGCGAGCACCACCGTGTTGTCGACGACCTCCATCACAGCGATCGAGACGGTGTCGGCCGCCAGCGCGATGCCGACGGCGGCGCGCCACGTCACTCCGGAGCGGAGCACGCCCCGCAGCGTGAGCGCGTAGCCGAACACGAACGCGAGGACGATCGAGAGGGCGACCGTCGCCAGGGCGGGCAGCCCCAGGACGGAGCCGATCACCATGCCGAGGACCTCGCCGATCGCGCAGCCGGTCAGGCAGTGCAGGGTCGCGAGGGCGGCGGCGCGCCAGGTGGTCGGGTGGTGGTGGGCGTGGTCGGTCATGGTGTCTCCTCCGGTTCGGTCCAGGGGAGTGCAACATACCCCCGGGGGGTATATTCCCGACCCGGCCGTCGGAGTCTCCTCCGGCTCCGCAGGCGCGCGAGCCGTTCGCCCGGGCGCGCTACCCTCGCCCCGTGCTCCTCCGAGCACCGCCCCTCGACACCAGGAGCCCCGATGGCCGCCCCCACCGTCCTCTTCGTCTGCATCCACAACGCCGGCCGCTCGCAGATGGCCGCCGGCTACCTCCGCGCCCTCTCCGGCGGCGCCGTCGAGGTCCGCTCCGGCGGCTCCGAGCCCGGCGACAGCATCAACCCGATCGCGATCGAGGCGATGGCGGAGGAGGGCATCGACATCTCGCAGGCCGTCCCGCAGCTGATGACCACCGAGCAGGTCCAGGCCTCCGACGTCGTGATCACGATGGGCTGCGGCGACGTCTGCCCCGTCTTCCCCGGCAAGCGCTACGAGGACTGGGATCTCGCCGACCCGAAGGGCCGACCTCTCGAGGAGGTCCGCTCGATCCGCGACGACATCAGGGCCCGTGTGCAGGCGCTCGTCGCGGAGCTGCTGCCCGCCTGAGCCGTTCGATGCCGTCCGGCCGCGTCAGCGTTCGGCGCGAGGCGGGAACGTCCGCCCGACCGGAGGCGAGCCCGCAGGGAGCGCCGCTCGCGCCCGGTGCAGGAAGACGGCGGTCATGACGACCCGGGCGCGGGCCGGCGACGAGTCGAGCGGGCCGATCAGCTCCTCGATCCGCGCGAGCCGGTCGTAGAGGGTCTGCCGGCCGATGCCGAGCGCGGCCGCCGTCGCCGTCTTGCTCCCCCACAGCGACGCGAAGGCCTCGAGAGTGGCGAGCAGCTCGCCGCGCTGGGCGCGCAGGGGCCCGAGCACCTCCTCGACGAGGTCGTCCGCCTCCGGATCGTCCTGCAGGGAGCTCGCGAACCGCTCCAGGCGGTACTGGCGCGAGTCGACGACTCCGCCCGCGGGCGCCCACTCGAGCGCGCCGCGCACCTCCGCCAGCTCCCGGGCCACCCGCTCCTGCCCGCCGAGCCCGCTTCCGACGCAGAGCAGAGCGTCCGAGTCGAGGGCGGCGCCGAGGCGCAGGAATTCCGTGCGGCCCTCCTCCATCGCGGCGGCGGTGGCGAACGGCAGCAGCGCCAGCAGCTCGGAGCCGACCACGCAGAGCACCGGGCCGGGATCCGCTCCCGCGCCCGTCAGGAGGCGGAGCAGAGCGCGGAGCCGCCGGTCGTCGTGACCGGTGTCGGCCCGGACGCCGAGGTAGCGCTCCCGGGATCCGGCGCCGAGGCGACCGAGGAAGGCGTCGATCTGGAGGTCGGCCGCAGGGTCCGCGCGCTCGACAGACGCGATCGCGAAGAGCTGGGCGGTCAGCCGCTCGGTGACCGACGGCGGGCGGTGCCGGAGCACGGCGATCGCGAGGACGTCCGGCGCCCGGTCGAGCGCGACGGCGACGGCGTGGAGGTCGGCGTCGGCGTGGGCCCGCAGATGCAGGGTGCCCAGGAGGGAGTCGCCCGCGTGCAGCACGTTCGAGAACGTCCCGGCCGTCGGCTCCGTGTCGACGCCCGGCCCGGGCGAGGCGCGGGCGATCTCGTCGCCCGTGAGCGAGACGAGCGAGGCGGAGGCGCCCGTCGCGGAGGCGACGACCTGCAGGAGCTCGTCGACACCGGCGTCCCCGGAGGCCGCGTCGGCCAGGAGACCGGACACTCTGTCCGCCAGTCGGATGCTCCGGAACTTCTGCTCGGTGAGGTGGGTGTTGATGCTCTCGCAGACCTGCACGAAGGGGACGCGCCGGGGCAGGGCGAGCACGGGGAGGCCGAGCTCGTCGGCCGCCGCGACGATCGGCGGCGGCACCGCGGGCAGGCGCGGCGAGAGCTCGAGAGCGAGGGCCCCGACTCCCGCGTCGACCAGAGACCGCACGTACTCGCGGCACTCCGCCGGGTCCTGGTCGGTCGAGAGGAGCGCGCCCTCCATCAGGAGCAGCTCGCCCCCGAGGAGGAGGGGCGCGATGTCGAGCTGCTCGCTCGTGTGGGCCCAGCGGATCACGGCGCGCTCGGCGGCCGCGTGCCCGGCGGCCACCACAGGGAGCATGGCGGCGAGGCGCGGATCCCGCATCGCGTCCGACAGCAGGTAGGCCATACAGAACGTCCTCTCGCGTCACGGCGAATTTACACGCGGACGCGCCGCCCGAAACGGGTCCGCACGAGAGTGGAGCCTCACCGGGCGCCCCGCCCTCCCCTTCATCCCCCTCCCCGAGAGGATCCGCCATGAGCACCGACACCCTGCACGGCACCGCCGACGCCGAGGACGCGCTGAGTCCCCTGCCCGACTCCCGACGCACCGCCCGGCTCGACGGGCAGTTCTGGATCTGGGCCGGCGCCAACATCGCCCCCATCAACTGGGTGCTCGGCGCCCTCGGCGTGAACATGGGCCTCGGCCTGGCGGACACCGTCACCGTCCTCGTGCTCGGCAACGTGGTCGGGATGGCGGTGTTCGGCTTCTTCGTCCTCCTCGGCCAGCGGACGGGGGCGACCGGGATGCTCGTGGGACGGGCGATCTTCGGCCGGCGCGGCAACTACGTCCCGGCCGCGATCCAGGCCGTGGTCGTGATCGGCTGGTGCGCCATCAACACCTGGATCGTCCTCGACCTGGTCATCGCGCTCCTCGGCTCCGTCGGCGTCGTCGACCCGCAGCAGGCGAACGTCGGCTGGAAGATCGCGGTGGCGGCGGTGATCATGGCGGTGCAGGTCGCGATCTCCTTCCTCGGCTACCGCGCGATCGCCGCCTTCGAGCGCTGGACCGTCCCGCCGACCCTCCTGGTGCTGGCGATCATGTCGGTCGTCGCCTGGTTCTTCCTCGACATCGACTGGTCCTACGCCGGCCCCGCGGAGGGCGCGCTCACCGGAGGCGACCGCATCGCGGCCATGTCCATCGTGATGACCGCCATCGGCATCGGCTGGGGCCTCACCTGGCTCGCCTACGCCGGCGACTACTCCCGCTTCGTCGGGCCCCGCTCCTCGAAGCGGGGGCTCTACCTCGCCAGCGTCCTCGGCCAGTTCATCCCGGTGGTCTGGCTCGGCGTCCTCGGCGCGACCCTCGCGACGAAGAACGGCTCCGTGGATCCCGGGGAGCTGATCGTCGAGAACTTCGGCGCCCTCGCGATCCCCGTGCTGCTCCTGGTGGTGCACGGCCCGATCGCGACCAACGTCCTGAACATCTACTCGTTCGGCATGGCGACCCAGGCCCTCGACATCCGGCTCGGGCGCCGCGCGCTCAGCCTCATCGTCGGCGTCCTGGCCTTCGCGGCCGCGGTGTTCTTCGTCTTCCAGGACGACCTCGCCACCACGCTCGACGCGTGGCTGGTCGGCCTCGTCGGCTGGGTCGCCCCGTGGGGTGCGATCGTGCTGGTGCACTACACGGTGTTCGAGCCGCGCGTCCGCTCCTTCGGGCACCTGTTCGCACCGGTCGGCTCGCCGCTGCTGCCGGACGTCCGCTATCGGGCGCTGCTCTCCTTCGCGATCGGCGCGACCCTGACCTGGCTGTTCATGAACGGCTCGGTGCCCGCCCTGCAGGGTCCGGCCGCGACCGCCCTCGGCGGCGTCGACGTCTCGTGGCTCGCGGGCGGAGTCTCGGCCGGCCTCGCCTACCTCCTGCTCGGTCGGGACGCTCCCGCCTGGGTCGAGCGCCGGGAGTCGGCCGCGCCGGTCGCCGCGGAGCCTGAGCCCGTCCGCGGCTGAGCCCGAGCCCCTCCGCGGGCCGGTCCCCTCGCGAGCCGGCCCGCCCCGTCCCACCCCGCACCACGAACGGAACCGCCATGCCCCTCTTCCTCTCCGACGCCGCCGTGATCACCATGGACCCTGTCTCGGGCGCCGTCCCGATCACGGCGAGCATCCGCATCGTCGACGAGCTGATCGTCGCGATCGGCCCGGGCCTCGTCCCCGAGCCGGGCGACGAGGTGATCGACGGGCGCGACCGCCTGGTCGTCCCCGGCTTCGTCAACGCCCACACCCACTCGTGGGAGTACCTCTACAAGGGCCGCTACGACAACCTGCCGCTCGAGCTGTGGATGCTGCTGTCGTACCCGATCCTCGGGAACAGCCGCGTCGCTCCGGATCTGGTGCGGCTGCGCTCGTCGCTCTTCGCCCTCGAATCGCTGAAGGCCGGGGTCACGACCCTGGTCGACGACGTGCTCGAGAACCCTGACCAGGACGCTGAGCAGCTCGCCGCGGTCTTCGACGCGTACGACGAGATCGGAGTCCGCGCCAACATCTCGGGCCACGTGATCAGCAGGCCCTTCCACGAGACGATGCCGTTCCTCGAGGAGTACGTGCCCGCGGAGATCCTCGACCAGGCGCGGTCGGCGTCGCGCCCGACGACGGAGGGCTACCTCGCCTTCAGCCGCGAGGCGTTCGCGACCCAGCACGGGAGGGGAGGCGGGCGGCTGCGCTACATGGTCGCCCCGTCCGCTCCTCAGCGCTGCGGGCCCGAGCTGCTCGTGGGGGCGACCGAGCTGGCGCTCGAGCACGGGGCGGAGTGCCACATCCACGTCCTCGAGACGAAGACGCAGCTGGTGACCGGCGAGCTGTCCTACGGCTCGACCCTGGTCGAGTACATGGAGCGGATCGGCGCGCTCTCCCCGAACACGACCTTCGCCCACGGGATCTGGCTCGCCGACTCCGACATGGAGCGGATCGCCGCCGCCGGCACGTCCGTCTCGCACAACCCGATCTCGAACCTCAAGCTCGGCTCGGGCATCGCCCCGTGGCGCGCGCTGCACGACGCGGGCGTGAACCTCGGCCTCGGCACCGACGGCTGCTCGAGCAGCGACTCTCCGCGCATGCTCGACGTCGTGAAGGCCGCGGCGCTCCTGCACAAGGTCACGGATCCGGACATCGCCACCTGGCCGACCGTGTCCGAGGTGCTCACGGCCGGCACGATCGGAGGCGCGCGCAGCGCCGTGCTCGACGACGTCACCGGCAGCATCGAGGTCGGCAAGCAGGCCGACCTCGTCGTCTACGACCTCGAGACGCTGAACTTCACCCCGCGCCAGCGGCTCGAGAACCAGCTGGTCTACTCCGAGAACGGCTCGTCGATCGACACCGTGATCGTCGCGGGCCGGGTCGTCGTCTCGAAGGGCGTCTCGACCACCGTCGACGAGGCGGCCCTCCGCGCGGATCTCGCCGCGCATCTGGGGGAGATCGTGGCCTGGCAGGACTCGCTGGACCGGACGAACGGTGTGCTCACCGAGCCGTTCCGGCGGATGTACGAGCGGGCGATGCGGCACGACGCCCCCGTCGACCGCTTCAGCGGCCGCCGGCTGGTCTGAGGGCGGGCCGCCTCCCGGCGGACGCTCGGACGACTCCCGGCTCGGCACCCGGACGGGCGGGGGCGCGGCTCCAGTAGGTTGCGCACATGAGGTGGCGAGCGGGAGCGGCGGCGGTGCTCGTCCTCGCGCTCGCCGGGTGCACCGTGCCGGCCGACCCCGAGCCGACGACCTTGCCCACGACCGCCACCGTCTCCGGGCCGGTGGTCGGCGGCTACGGCGACCTGCACGTCGCGCCCGACGGGTCGATGATGTTCTGCTACTCCGACCCCGACCCGGGATTCACGGGCGTCTGGCGCGAGTGCCAGGACGGGATCCGCACCGTGGGCGTCGACCCGGCCGCGATCGACGCGACCCTCGGGGAGACGGCGACGGCCGATCCGGGCGGGCACCGCTGGGTCGGCGCGGCGGCCGGGAAGCGCACCGCCGAGGACGGCACCGACGTCTACACCGTCTTCCTCGCAGGCACGCGCACGGACGTCGCCTTCACCGTGACCGCGGTCGGCGAGGGCTCCTACCGCGTGCCCTCCGAGTACCAGGAGCTGCAGCCGGGAGTGCCGGGCGGGTTCCTGGTTCGGCTCGAGCCGATCGGCTGAGCGGGGGCGCCGGCGCGGGCGGAGGAGCCGAGCGGGGTGCAGCGGCCGGGAGGGGCGGAGCCGGCGGACTCGCGCACCCCCCGCCCGACCCTCACAGCGGGCGCGGCCGGTACCGCTCGATCAGCGCGTCGAACAGGCCGTTCATCCGCTCGTCGACCACGCGGCGCGACTCGTCGGCGTCGTACCACTCCACGATCTCGCGGGCGCCGTCGCTGAAGCGCACCGAGGGGGAGTAGGCCGGGACGAGGCGGCGGATCTTCGCGTTGTCGAACACCATCGAGTGCGCCTTGTCGCCGATGATCCCGGCACCGAGCTCGGGGTCGGCCGCGGCGATCGCGTCGGAGGCGACGTGCACGAGGCGCGGCTCGACTCCGGCCGCAGCGGCGAGGTCGCGGTGGATCTCGTCCCAGGTCGGCAACTCGTCGCCGGTGATGTGGAAGGCCTCGCCGATCGCGGCGGAGGCGCCGAGAAGGCCGACCAGGCCGACGGCGACGTCGTCGGCGTGCGTGAGCGTCCAGAGCGAGGTGCCGTCGCCGAGGACGACCACCTCCTGGCCGCGGCGCATCCGGTCGACGACGGTCCAGCCTCCGTCGACGGGCAGCGCGGTGCGGTCGTAGGTGTGGGAGGGGCGGACGATCGTGACCGGGAAGCCGCTCGCGCGGTACTCGGCCACGAGCAGGTCCTCGCACGCGATCTTGTCGCGGGAGTACTGCCAGTAGGGGTTCCGGAGCGGAGTCGACTCGGTGACCGGGAGGCTGCGCGGCGGCTTCTGGTAGGCCGAGGCCGAGCTGATGAAGACGTACTGGCCCGTGCGGCCGGCGAACAGGTCGATGTCCTGCTGCACGTGCTCGGGCGT
>NZ_PSUC01000073.1:0-18578 GCF_002931635.1 Rathayibacter sp. AY2B7
GCTCGCGGTCGTCGCGGTGGTCATCGGACGGCGGCGGGCGGTGCCGGCGTCGCTGGTCGACGTCGAGGTGCGGCTGACGCACGCCGGGGACGACTGCATCGAGCGCGACAGCTCATCCGGGCACGTCGGTCTTCAAAAGGTACGACCACACCGACGAATCCGCGAGAACCTTCGATATTCGAAACACACTGTGCAGCTCCGTCAGCGGACCTCAGCCACAGCTGCTTCCTGCGCTGCGCTGACGAGGGGCTGGAAGAAGCCGTTCTCGCCGACGAGTGAACTCCGATCTAGAAGCAGATTCAGCGATTCGCAGGACGTCTCCGGCGCCATCAAGCAGGAGTGGCACGCGGCAAGATTCAAGCCGTCGATGCTCTGCGGGGAGGACTCGGCACAGACCGGATCGTTGGCGCACCATGTCATGGCCGTCAGCGCATTGACGACCGCCTCAGGAAGGCGGTCATGCTCTCCTTCTCGAGCAAGACCACCGAGCGTGCCCGCCGTACCACCGGTCGTCGTGTAAACGAGGATCCCGTAGTCGCCCGGCGAGGCGTAGACCCTCTCGCGAAGAGCGGGAGCGGTGTAACCCGCTGTGTGCGCCAGCCTCGCCATCACAACATGGGCGAAGGAATGCAACATCAGGTACTGCGGAGAAGGATCGGCGAGCCGCGATCGGAGGTTGGACGCGTCATGATTCCGCCGCAAAGCGTCGTACCGATCCGCTGTCGTTCGGCGGTTCGCCCAGTCATCGACCGGTGCGGCAGCGAAGCGGATGAAGACACCTTCTCCGTAGTTCTCCACCGCTGGAAGCCAGCTCTTGGAGATCGTGGAGACAGGTACCGACGGGACGAGTACGGAGTCGGGCTTGTATCTGCGGAACCCGACCGAGGCGCGGACCTCACGCAACCTGTCGACGATGACCACGGCGTCGAACGTTCGTGACAAGACGCCACCGACCTCGCCGGCTCCGGTCATCTCGTCAGTTCGGGTCACGAAATCCTGGGTCGCCGCTGATCCGTGCTGTGCGGCGTGGAACGCCTCGAATTCCTCCTCGAGGATCGAGCGACTGACTTGCGCGTGATCGAACGACGGTCGTCCGGATCGCAACTGCAGCACCGCCTCCACCGACACGTCGAGGTCGTCAGCGATCATTCGAGCGATCTGATCGATTTTGCCCGGCGCTTGGGCCGCGAGCAGCGCTTCGTGCATCAGATGGGAGCGGATGGCGTCGGTCGCCTCATCGGCTCTGGAAGGAACCCACGGAATGTCGATCGCCGACACCACGTCACCGAACCTGACGTTGGTCGCGCCGCGTTGCTGGGCGTCCAGCGGCTCACCACAAGACGTCTCTTCGCGACGACGGTCCCACGGCTGTCGTCCTCGACAGGTGTAGCCGTCGCGAGCCAGCCCGTTCTTGTTCAAGTCGCCGAGAGAGCGGCTGCGGCCGCAATCGCATTCGACGCGAAGCGCCGAAAGGCCTGCGCCTCGCCCGCTCGTCGCGAATCGCAGCTTCGGGCTTCCGCACATTTCTCCGAGACGATGGGCCCACCGGTCCCAGGGCACGTCTTCTGCATGTCCTCTCGTCGTGCAGAGCAGGACGAAACGCATCGGAACGAGCCGGCCCGCACAGTCCGGGCACGTCGGCGCAGAACCGCCCTTGACGTTGTCCGACGCCTTCCACTTGTGCATCAGGCTGCATCTGTCGCAGAACATCCACGCCGGGAATCTGGTGAACTCGAGGGCGACCGACGTCTGGTCCTGGTCGTCGTACACGGGAGCGGACCGCAACTCGCTCACCTTTCGCCCTTCGATCTCCAACTTCTCGAGAAGGCGAGGGCAGTCGACCGCGGGCAGCGCCTGCGGTGAGGGCCAGGACTCGCCCGTAGGAACCATGAAGGATTCCCCGAGGATGTCCACGATCGCTCCTGGTCCGAAAGGAGCGATGGTCTCGGTGAGCCGCAGAGTACGCGCGTCGACCACGCCCTTCCGTGTCCATCTCTTCCCACCATCACCGGTCACGACTTCTCTCCCCAAGCTTTGATCCGGACGACCGCGTCGACCGTTCGCATCGAGTTCATCGCAGGCCATCCGATCCCGGCCTCGTCGAAGTTCTTCAGGAGCCGCTCGTTCGGCTCGGGGGCCTCGTAGAGGAGCTCCTCGTTCGTGTCTCGAGCGTTCTGCGCCCGACGACCCCATTCGGCGATGGCGCCATCGAGCTCCCACCGGGACGCTTCGGATTCTCGCGGGTCGGAGACGCCTATGTGCTCGAGGAGGAGGGTGTACGCCTGCCTCACCGCAGCGGAATCGACCTCGAATCGACGAGCCGCGTCGTTCTGCCGCAACGACAGTTGCCTCACGAGCATCGCGAAGGCGGCTCGCAGGGACCGCTGACGCGCCTGGAGAGACCACGGCGTCACTGACGCGGGCTCGACGAAACGGTAGTACGAGTCGTGGTAGACGCCGAAGCTCTCGAAGACGGACCGGTCTCGCGGCTTGTGGCTACGGAACAACGTGATGACGATTCCGGGCACGGATCCGCGCCCGACTCGACTCGTTGCCTGGATGTACTCGGAGGTGGATTTGGGGTGGCCGTTGACGAGCATCAGTCCGAGTCGGTCGACGTCGATGCCGACGGAGAGGATGTTCGTCGCAGCTAGCGCGTCGATCACTCCGTCAGAGCCGGGACCCTCGCCGAGGCGGTTCAACAGCTGGATCAGCTCGGAGTCCCGCACGTTGCTGTTCAACTCCTCCACGGCGTACGTCCTGGCGGCCGATGACGTCAACTGCGCGCGACGGTCGAGATCACTCTTGACATCGTCACGGAGGATCGTGACCGTGCGGCCCAGCTCTCGAAGGCTGTTGTGGTAGAGGACCAGCGTCCAATAAGCACTTCTCTGCGCGCCGGTGAGGCCGAGCGCGTCCGGCGCTGAGCCCGCCTCGATCGCGAGCCTGCCGAGGGCCCAGGCCGGGCTGTGCGCCTGAGGCATGATGCCGATGTAGGTGCGGCCGGGGCGGTCCCGGTCAGGCTCGGCGAAGAAGCTGTCGTCGGCGTTCAGCCCGCTCGGAGGAAAGACGGCAGTCCGCGGTCGAGCGAAAATCCCGCGTACTTGATCCGACGCAGCCCGTACAGTCGCCGAAGACGCCACGATCTTCGGTGGCCGGCCGTTGGAGGACAACATTGCGGAGATGGCTGCCTCATAGGTGCCGACCACGGTTCCGAGGGGGCCGGAGAGAAGATGAAGTTCGTCTTGGATGACCAGGCTCGGCGGACGGTTCTGTGTTCCCAGACCCAGCAGTGTGCCTGCCGTCGCGAGACGCGAGAGGCGAGCGAACTTGTCGACCGTTCCGACGACCATGGTCGGCGGGTGCGCATACATCGCTTCGTCGACCACCTGCACTGGTAGGCGCTTGAAGAAGGGGCACTGTGCTCGAGTGCAGTGGATGCGGAAGGAGGACTTCGTCGCGTCGAAGCCGTACTCGTCCCAATTCGAGCTACGTTCCTGCGGAACCAGGGAGGTGTCACACCACGGACACTCGCGGATCTGAAAGCTGTTCTGGGGACGATGTTGACCGCGCAGCAGCTCGAGGCGTTCCTTGGCCTGCGCGAACGTGTTCGGCGTTGCGTTCTTCCCCACCCAGAGGCCGACGGAGAACTCCGCAGTCCCCCGAAGGAGAGGCTCATCCACCCTCATCAGCTCGAGGGCGCAGAACAGCCGAGACGCACGCTGGAACTGCTGTGCAGTCAGGAGTCGCATCGTGTAGCGGGTGATTACTGCCGTGCCGCCTCCGTGGATCGGTTCGACCAGGCGACGCCGGATCATCTCGATCGCGGCGAGCCCGAGATACGCCTCCGTCTTGCCGCCTCCCGTCGGGAACCAGATGAGATCGACGAGGTCCCTATCGGGGTGCTGAGGGTCGGTCGTGGAGCAGAGTCCGACCAGAATGAACGCGAGCTGGAAGGGGCGCCAGGACGGCTCTTCGTCCACGACCGGAACGCGGCCACGGAGCATCTGGTCCCGCATGGCTCGATTCCCGAGCTGGAAGGACTGGAAGATCGTCTCATCCGAGGCGAGGAGGTCGACGCCCTCGGACATGCGTCTGACGGCGGACGTCATCTTCTCCAGAAGCGATGAAGCGGTGCGTCGATCATCGAAGCCGCCAGCCTCTTCTCGTCGCGCCTCTACCCAATCCGAGTATTCGTCGATGAACCGGCGAAGGCCGTCGATGACGTCGGTGCGAGCGACATCTCGATCGGAGAGACGATCCAGCCGGAGGAAGGAAGCGGACGATTCCCGAGCTTTGATGGCGGGTACTGTCTTCACGGGAATCGTGACGGAGCGCAAGCCCGCGGGCTCACCCGGTGTCTCGTCCCACTCGACAGAGACCCCGTGTCCGACGCCGTAGGTACGCCGCCCGCGATACCTCAGGCGTAACTCATCCTCCTCGGGATCCCGAGTGAAAGAGAGGGCCTCAGGGTACGGGTGAAGACGGCCGCCGACGACCTCGCAGCCGAAGCCGACCTGGAACAGGCAGTCCGCGCTCGCGGATTTCGCCCTGCCCTCCTCGACCTCACGAGCGTTCGCGAGGGAAACGGTCGTCAATGTCAGACCGCCGAAAGGGCGATTCCGCCAGTCGATTCGAGCTCGGCCGTCGAAGACGAGAACCGAGCCGGCGAGAGCCTCGGAGGAGATCGGTACAGTCGCGGGCGGCAGAGGCGATCGACGCCATCCGTCCCCTTCGATCGGATAGAGCGCGGCTTCGACCTGCACGGCCAACGACTCACCGTCGTGGAGGAACGACATGCCCATGGTACTCGGTGCCCATCCGAACGCGCTCGTCAAGTCGAGGCCGTCCTCGGATTCCTCTTCTTCCGCTGCGAATCCACCCACCACCTCTTCATCGGGGAGAAGGTCTGATCGCAGAACCGCGTCCTCGTCCATGGAGAGGGAGAGTTCACCTCGACCACTGCGTTTCTCGGTCGGGTAAAGAGTTCCGACCAGGTAGGCGTACACCGGATCCTGGTCCAAAAGCTCATCGCTACCGCCCCTGGGCCCCAGCCAGGCCGACCGAAGTGTCTCCACCATGGCGTCGCGGCTCTGTTCCATCGTCGGTTCCGCCGTCACGACCGGTCCTCCCAGAGGTAGTCGAACTCGGTATAGGCGAGATCTGCGCCGAATTGATCGAACGTGTCAGCTACATTCACAATTGTGCAGACATCTGTTCCGCCGTTCTTTGGGCCTCTCAGACCACGTCCGACCATTTGGATGTAACGGTTCGGGCTGAAGGTCGGGCGTGCGATGTACAGGGCTCTCACTGTCGGAGCATCGAAGCCCTGTGTCAGGAGGTCGCAATTTATCAGGAACTGCGCTGCGCCGGACTTGAATCGCTCGATCGCTGCTCGTCGAGCGGGACGCCTCATTTTTCCGTCGACCGCCTCCGCAAAACGGCCCTCGAGCCGAAGTAGGGAAGCGATCAGGTGAGCCGAACTCACTGATGGGGTAAAAACGACTATCGGCCAGTCAGCGGGCTGAGCAAGGAGATCATCGAGCAACAACTGAGTTCGCTTCAGGTCGGAGCCAATTTTATCCAAGAGAGAGCCGTTGATCTTTTTGAGTTTCCGCAGGTCGGCCAGTTCCTGTGTATCCGGGTTGTAATACCCTCCGTTAAGCACTCGATGCTCAACGTCCGAGAGTACACCACGCTCTCGCAGCTGGGCGATGGCGGTTTCGGTGGGAAAGGCCTCCAGGCGGCGCTCGCCGAATCGCAGAGCCAGTGTGTGGTTGCTCTCGACGCCACGGCCTTTGAAAGCAGTCGCGGTGAGTCCGAGTAGCGGCCGGGGGGTCACATTTGCGGTTAATCCCAGCCAGGCGAGAATTTCTGTATATGTCTTCGAAGTCGCGGTGTGCGCTTCGTCGATAATAACTAACGCTGGCTCGGAGAGCCAATGTAGCGACTTTCGTCGCATTACAATCTGACTCCGGAGCTTGTCGTCGATCGCAACCACGATTTGGAAGTCCGCATCTGCCTCCTCCACGGAGTACTTATCCCAAAATCGACTGATCTCTAGAACTCGGGAGTCACCGAGCGCTCTCCATACGTCCGTCCACGTTTGTATGGCTTGCTCACAGAGTTCCTCCGATTGAGCTATCCAAAGAATCGGGCCGTTCAAGTGCCCTTCAAGCATTAAGCGCACGACCGCTTCGACGCTGACGCGCGTCTTGCCTGCGCCGGTCGGCAACGTCATCAGTGCTCGCTGGGCACCACTGGGTTCGAGAATGAGATCTCGGATTTGAGCAGCCAAGTCTTCTTGGAAGTCGTGCAGTGCGGAGAGCTCAATTCGGCCCTGTATCTGTACTGATGCGGCCTTCGTCGCCTTCTGTGATCCGGCGTAGGCAGAAGGAAATCCAAGGTTTTCTACGAATCCACGCGCCGAATCGCTCCCTGCAAAATTCGAGGGGACATCGTCGAGATATTGGAGCTGCTCGTGAACGATCCAGAGTGCCTCTTCCCGGAAGATTTCGATGAAGACGTCTGCAATTCTATTGTCGGGTTGTAGCCCCTGCCGCTTCTCGACTATCTCTAAGAAGCCTTGAGGAAGTTTCTTGCGGAGGGTCTCGACACCCACCAACAGGAGAAGACGGGCGCCGTCGGACTCGGCGGACCTGCACTGATCTATCAGTTCCGATTTGCGAAGAGCTTCGTCTTTTTTTAGCACCGAGGAGACTTCATCGAGGTTCCAGCCAAGATGAAAAAGTCGCGATATTTCGATAAGGGTTTCAACGTGGTCGAGTTCCGCATCAATCGACATCAGCTTGCGGTCGTCTGATAGGTTGCAGCGTAGGCGCTGCTCAGTACTTCCGCCGGGCCCGGAGAGCCGACGAATTATGCGGGGACTGCGGGTTACTTTTGCGTTCTCGAGTTCCAGGTAGCGAAACCTGAGGGATGGATAGACGTCTACGATGAGCTCAGGAGGCGTACCGGGCTCGCTCTCCACGGACTTTGCAAGAGCAACTTGCGCATTCGCCAGGCGCCATTTATCCGCAATTAACTGCGCTCCAGGAACGCTCGCAGGCAGCCAGGGGATCCCAAGAATGTCGAGATCGATCGTGTCGTCTTCGCGCGCAAGATATACGGATCCGGTCGGCGCCCAAGTAACTAAGCCTTTAGAGTAAGCAGGAATTCTGTCAGGGCGGCCTTCAAGGATTGAGGCGATACTGGCGACGAATTCCACCAGGATGCTCTCTTCGAGAGTCGCACCATCTTCAATAACATCGGGTGAGAATGAGGCTAAGAGTAGCCCCTCCGGCACGTCGACAAGCAGGTCGGGGGCAGCAAAGAATTCGGAGATCTGTCGGCTCGCCACCGGCAAAAATGCACGAAACCGCGCGAGTCCGTTCCCGACGAATTCGGACGCCTTGCGGAATCCGTTAGAAGTCCGGACCCGACCGTGGGTGCTGAGGACCCAGCGTTCAAATGAGAAATGTGCCGCCGATGCTTTAGTTCCGCCGAACGCGACGGCTTGGTATACGTGCTTCGCCTCGGCTCCTGCTTCAATGATGCCATGTGTCCAAGCGGCCGCATCCTTCGGGGAGTCGACAAGCGAGGGTAGTATGTCAAGTGGCCCAAACGCTGTCAGGCCGCTGAAATCCACGTAATCCATGCGGAGGCTCTCGGAGCGAAACGCCGTGATGAACTCTGAGACCAGCCATTTTCGGTAGCCGATGAAGAAATCGTCTCTATCGACTGGAGCGCGGCGGGGTGAGTCTCTAAGGCACCCCGCCGAGAGGAGCATATTGATTGGTACGCCTAGAGCCGCTGCTCGCCGCTCCTTCGGAATGCCGGAGAACGGCGGCGAAGCGAATAGGTCCTCTGCCGCTCGAACTTCTCCGGTCTCTGATAGTGCCTTTATGTCAGTTCGTAATCTGAGGCTGTTGAGCGTGTCCACGGATTCGCTGCGTTCAGAGGCTTCAATGAGATTCCAGAACATTATCCAGTCAGCATCTGGAGACCGTTTGCTTAACCGTGCAGCAAGGGCTTTCAAAGCAGTCGTAGCGGATGCGCTCCTCATTCCCAAGTCTGCCAAGAGCTTGTGAACAGTTTCATCTCGGGCGAATCGATCGTCGAGTGTCGGGATTCCTCCTGGAGATTCGAATCCGTCGACGGGAAGTAGGGCTGTTTCGAGCGCAGATTCGATCGGCATCAGTCCCGCGGTGGTCGGAACGATCGCGGCGTGCCGAACGGCGTCGTCGCCGCGAGTCCGTTTGAGCGCACCGACGATTTCGAGGCAGGCGACGAGAGCTGCCGGCGTTCCGACCGCGGCGAGCTCCTCCAGCCATTGATCGAGACGGACCTCGCCGCCGGTGCGTTCGCCGGACTCCCTTGTCAGTGTTCGCAATCGGGAGGAGCGAGTCCGTGTCCGATAGCAACTCGAATGCGGAGTATCGATCCGAGAGATCTGCTCCTGCCAGAGCGCGACGATCTGCTCCGTGGCGGGTGCTGCGCGGCCGTCGTCCTCGTCGGCCGCTTCGGGGAACCTGGAGAACTCACCTGGCGCCCGTAGTGCTCCCGAGGCGTCTGGAATGATCTCGCGGAACCTTGCGAGGCGTGGAATCGCCTCGGAGAGCCTGTGATCGCCGGGGCCCCGGACCTCTCGTCCACGTCCGGGGAAGAGGTCCAGATGAGCCGCCGGGTCCTTCGGATCCGATGAGCGGATCGCCACATCGAGGAAGAGCTCGGCGCAGACGTCCAACATCTCTCCGTTGAGGCGGCTTCCGGCGAGCATCGTCGTCCGGTCGTCGTTGACCTGCCATGGTGCATTGAAAATGCCGCTGGCGGTAGTGAGATCGTTGAGAGGGAACCACGCCCAGAAGTGCCCGAGGCCGGCTCGGACACCGGGCGGTACGGCGTACGAGACGGTCATGGCGCTTCTTCGCGCCGTATCCGGCAGAGTCGCAAGAGTCTCCGGGGACGGCTCGAACCGCCTGTCGGCCACAAGCCAGCGGACCTTCTTCCCGCTCGGCCCCATGAGGAAGACCTCACCACGATCAGAAGCGTCCTCGCGTACGTGCCGCACCCTGGTCAAGGTGCCGTCGGCGTTCTGCGTGGATACGGCGAGTTCGCTGATCGAGCGCATGAAGAGCAGCAGCTCGGTGTTCAGACCGAGGAGTTCCTCTCTGATCCGCGGGCCGCCGGAGACCAAGGGGATTTTGATGACGGTCGACGCCCAGCCGAGCAACTCGGCCAGATGCGGATCCTCGGCCTGCGCCGCAACGGTGTCGATCGGAGTCGGTACACGCATCACAGGAAGGCGGCCGGACTGCGACTGCATCCCCTCGAAGAGCTCGACGACGTCGTCACCGTTGAACTGGAAGGACGCCTCCCTGCTGTGGATCTGCGGATTGTTCGTGATTCCGAGGAGAGACTTGAATCCCAGGCCGAATCTCCCGATCTCGTCGCCGCGCTTCTCGCTGAGGAACGCCATGGAGACCGCTCGTACACCGTCCCGGGTGAATGGTGCACCCTCGTTCGCGCAATACAGGGCTCTGTTGGCGACTCTCAGTTCGACTCGGCCGGGAGTGGATCCCAGGGCGTCGGCGGCGTTCTGGAGCAGCTCGCTCACCTGGCGGGTCCCGTATCCGCCGAAGCGGTAGCTGTCCTCCTGCCGAACATGTTCCTCCATCAGATCCCGATTGCGACGATAGGTGTCGATCGCCGTCGCCTGCAGCTCCAGCACGTAACCGTGCAGGTCAGCCACCCGTCCGTCATCCATCGAGGGTCTCCTTGTCCTGGCGCTACTGCTGGTGTGTGTACTGAGATGAGAACTCAGCCGATCGGTGGGCGGTGGCCGAGAAGGATCAGGAACCGCGATCCGAGCCGTCGTCCGAGCCGCCGGTACCGTGGCCGGCGAGCTGTTGAAGGATCATCCTGTCGAGGACATCGATGTCGACGAGCCCGTAGAAGTCGACCAGGTGCTCCATGCGGCCGGCTGCAGTCTGCAGAGGGGCTAGTCGCGACACCGCGAGCACCTCTTGCAGAGGCACCTCCAGGAGGCGCCGGACGCCCAGCGGTCTGATGCGGAGCGCGGGCGTTCCCGCGATGCGCACGGTGCGTTGCGACCCGAGGAGGGGGATCTCGAAGTCGTCGGCTTCGATGCGGCGGGAGTCGAGCAGTGAGGCGATCGCTCCGTTCATCGCCGCATCCGCCGATACGAGGATGGACTCGTCCTCCACAGTTCCCGCGATCAAGCGGCGGAGGCGCGATTGCAGGACGGGTCCTTCCGCCGCGATCGCCGCTTCGACCACTCCTTCGAGTGCGGACTCTTCGAGCAGCTGGGTGGCGGAGAGGGCGGCGGGACGCACGTAGGCGACGTACTCCGGTTCGACGAGCCCGAGTGCGCGATCCGGGACCTGCTCGTCGGGGACGACGGCGACGGAGGCGCCGATGGTGCTTCCGGTATCGGCAGATGCGTTCCGGTCTCCGGTCACCTGCAGGGTCGACTGCTCGACGACCTCGTCCGCGAGGGCACGGATCTCGTCCTCGTCGAGGGCGGGCGTCTGGACGAAGGCGAGGAGCCGACGGATCCTCTTCGTCGCATCGCGGACGATCGCCCGCCGGTCACCGGTGACGGTGACGAAGGAACGTGCGAGCGCGCGCACCAGCGCACTGTCGCCGCCGATCGACCGCCGCTCGAACAGTTGGTTCAGATCGCTCTCCGACAGTGGGCCGAGCAGTTCGGGCTCCTGTCGGAACGCTTCGCCCTGCCACCACAGTCGAGCCCAGGTGTGACGGGTCAGGTCGCTTCCGATCCACCGTTCCTTGTTGCGGTGCCCGAACCGCCATTCCGTGACGTCGGGCAGCACCGCGAACGACACGAAGGACCAGACGTCCCCGGTCGCCGCTTCGGCGAACGGCACGTCGATCAGCTCTCGGACCACGAACGCGGCTTCGCGGTCGAAACGCCCCAGGTCGTCGCCTTCGGAGTCCGGAAATCCGTGGCTCTCCGCGAGAACGGTGACCCGTTCCCGGAGGGTCTCGAACTCCTGCTCGTCTGCGCGGTTCCCGATCGCACGCCAGTGGGCGTCGCGGATCAATTGCCGTCCGCCCGCGGACCCGTCGTTCTTGACCCGGTCCCATTCCCCTGCAGCGATCGCCCGGCTCAGCCTCGGCCAGATGATCACGAGAGCTGCCTTCCGACGCCGAGCGTGCGAACTCTCGACATGATCGCTGCCCGCCACATCGCGAGCTCGGAGGGTACGACGGGGACAGAGCCGAGGTCGTCCGCACGGGTGAGGAGTGAGCGGAGCACGTAGCCGACGGTCTCCTCCTCCCAGTCGTTCTCCATCAGGTCGTGCTGAAGCATCGAGGCGGACTCCAGCAGCAGTCCGAGTACGCCTTCCTCGAGCCCGTCGAGCAGCATCTTCTCGCGGTCGTTCGGCCTCCTGGATCCGATGGCCTTCGTGAGTTCCGCATCACGCTCGTTGATCTGCAGCCGGAAGCCCGCGAGAAAAGCCTGGTCCAGCTCCTGCGACGTCTCGAGATGCCAACTCGCGGCGTTCGGTAGTCGCGTCTTGACGAAGTCGACGACCTCGACGGGGAACATGCCGATGGTGCCTTCGAGCGCCACCGTGTACCGGCGCTCCGCCAGCACGGAGCCGCGACGACGGGCCGTCCCGGCTCCGACGTCCGCGTTCGGCAGGGCGACGACGGCGGTGGTGATCTCGACCTTCCCGTCGAGGCGGGCTCCCGGCATCGTGACCGTGAAATCCGTGACTCCGGCGTCCGCGAGCGGGATCCGGGGAGCGGCCGCGCGGAACCGACTCGATGAACACGACCAGGAGACGGCGAGCGCCATCTCGCGCAGGGTCAGACCGGTCTCCGTCTCGACGGCGCGAGGGTCGATCTCGACGGAGCCCCGGATCACCAGGTCGATCGAGGGGTCCCACCCCTCGATCTCGTCCCGGAGAGGAACCCACGCGTCCCCGTCGAGGAGGTCCGGCGCCGACCAGGTGATCGTCGCGGGAAGCGGTGTGCGGTAGGGCGCGAGTGCGTCCGCCATGTCAGCTCTTCCAATCCACAGTGAGACGCAGGGCGGCGTCGTCGACGATCGTCACGGAGAGCCACCACCGATCGGCCGCATCGGTCTGCGGCGCCAACAAGGGCCCCTGAACGACGGAGGCGTCGTCCTCCTGCCGGCGCCAGACGAAGTCGGGCGCTGCGGCACCCTCGGGCGGGTCCTCCTCGAGGCCACCGCCGTCGAGGACGACCTGCGCTGAGGCGACCACGGTCTGCTCGGCCTCGGACGGGGGGACCTCGACCAATGCGCGCAGCACGGCGACCCCGTCCTCGACCACGACACTCGGACCTTCGACGATGCGCGGCTTCGTCGCGCGCCGACGCCGAGAGCCTCCGCCCCCGCCGCCTTCGCCGCCGCCTCCCGAGCGCCTGTCCGTGACGGGACCGTCGGCGCCTGCACCCGTCCCCGAGAAGCTGCGAGTGACGGAGCCGAGGCGGGCGGCCAGTCGACCGAGGCCCGCCGTCTCTGTGGAGGACTTGAACGTCTTCTTCGGTCCCGTCTCCTTCTGGATCGCCCCCCGGAGGAATGCGCCCAGATTGTTGACTACGCCGAGGTCGGTGCCGCGCAGTCCGGCCGGTACCCACGCGTCATGAGTCGGAGGTTCGGCACGACCGAAGACGTCGTCGGCCTCTTCGGACCCGATGAAGACACCGGAGTAGCCGAATCGAGGGTCGGGGTGCTCTTCGCCGATGAAGTAGTCGACGACGAGTTCGACCCTGCGCATCCGTGCGATGTGACGGCGTGGCCCACTGATCGGACATGCCGCGTCGAACTCGTCGTCCTCGGAGGGAACGGCCGGGGACAGCTGCAGTGCCATCGTTCCCACGTCGAACGGCGCTCGCTGGCGGGTGTAACGGTGGCCGTCGAGTCGACGGGCCTTCTCGAGGGCCATCGCGAAGGGTGCGACCGTCGGAATCCGATCGGCTGAAGGGACCGCTTCCTGCTTCCCGTCGACACTCGTGGAGAGGAGGAGGACTCCTTCCGGCGCGGGGACCGTCTTCGGCCAGAGGTGCCAGACCATGGAGGAACGGAGGAAGGCGATCGCTTCATCGACGGTCCTCGGTCGTTCCGAGTCGAACATCCCCAGGTCGGGGTCGATGATGACGACGTCCGTCCCGTGCTCGCCCTCGGTGAATCCCGGCAGCCCCAGTCGCGCGGACAGGTCCGCCGCTTCGAACCCCGTCACCGGGTCGGGCACGCCGTCCACCACGTCGCCCCACCAGTGACGGCCCGTGTAGACGTCGTTCCCGTCCATCCACTTGTGCGTCATCGCTGCGCCCATGACTCGCCGGCCGGCCTTGCGATCGACCGCGTGGGTGTCGACCAGGATGGCGCTCGCCCGACTGACCGAGTAGTAGATGCCCTTGCCGAAACCGTAGGTCCCGCCCCCCAGCGACTGGTTCCGTGGCTCGCCCACGTTGCGGAGGAACTGGACGAAGTCGGGGCGCTCGTCCTCCTCGACGCGTGCATCAGCGCGCGCGGGACCACCGAGTCCCACGGTCCCTCGATCGCTGACCGTCATGACGAGAGTGTCGGGGGTCCATTCGGTCTTCTCGAAGAGACCGCTCTCCGTCGGAAGCTTCGACTCGAAGTTCTCCTGCCACACAGCGGCACGATCACCGAGGCGGGAGATGTCGATGGAGAACCGGACCTCGAGCCCGGCCCGAGCGTCCCAACTGTTCTGAGCGGCTTCTCTCGCCAGGACGGTGAGGGGATCGAGTCTGGGCTGACCGAGTTGCTTCTTGATGCCGTCGGCCGCTGCCGAGCCTTCCGGCGCGAAGCGCTGGGACCACCATTCAGGCATGTAGGACCTCCTGCAGGAGTTCGTCGACACCGCGTGCCGAGGCGAAGGGAAGAAGCGCGGCGGTCCGCAGTCGGTAACTCACGTCGGAGTAGTCCTCCTCGGCACTACCGGGCAAGGGGACGAGTCGGGGTGTCGTGTCTTCGACATCGAGCACGATGACGGAGCCCGTCCGGAATCGAGTCAGTGGAGGACCGTCGAACGCGGTCGACAAGCCGAGTAGAGCGAGCGGTCGGTCGAGATCGACGTCGTGAACCTCGCGGAGTCGCGCCGCGGTCTCGAGGACGGTGGCACCGTCCTCCGCTTCGAACACCTCGATCAGAAGGAGGTGCAGGCTTCGCCCGTCGTGCCTCGTCAACTGTCGGAGGCCGTGGACTTCGATGGAGTCCGAGTCCGCCACGGCCTTGACCTCGACGCAGCCGGAGGGGAACTCGAAGTCGTGCGGTTCTCGGAAGGGCCCACGCCAGGCGTTCGCGACGGTCGCGTCGATGCTCAGAGCCCGATCGAGAACGGCGAACTCCGCCGCGATCCCCATCTGCTCGATGAACGACAACCGCTTCCCTCGCTCCAGGGCGAGAAGACGCCGCCATCGGTCGATCGCTTCGAGAGCCGCCGCGCCCGCTGACCGCGGGTCGTCGACGCTCGCGATGACGTCCTCGATGAGGAGGTCGAACTCCGCGTGCACGGAGGAGTCGCCGCACGCGACGTCCAGGACGATTCCGCTGTCGACGCCGAAGGCCAGGTGGCGAACGGCGAAACGAACGGCGTCCCCGTCCCCCGGGAGCGACGGAGGTGCGATGACGAGAGGGACGAAGAGGTGACGTCGACCCTCACCGTCCACACCGAGACGGACACTTCTCGGACCCACGTCCTTCATCGGGAAGGATTCGAGCCGATTCCCCGAGGGACGGACGAGGACCGCCCAGGCGCCGGCGGTCGTTCCCGTCGGACTCACGCCGTCGTTTCCGCTTCGGTGTCCTCATCGACGCCTTCGACGCGATCGTCGGGCTCCTCGATCTCCATGTTCGACAGATCGACCGAGACCTTCGTCGCCGCGACGACTAGCTCAGGGGAACGCTGGCCCGGGAAGACGACGCCGATACCGACCGGGACGACCTCGGCGTCCATGGACAGGCGGAGTCCGTCCCTGCCGCCCAGCGCCCCACCCTTCGGAGCGATGAAATAGAGGACGAGCAGACCCTCCGCGCGGGCGACCGGATCGAGGTCTCTGAGCCTGATCAGGTCCTCCTCACTGGCCTTCCGCGCGTCCTGACGGGACAGACCGAGATCGGCGACACGGTCCTCCTTGCTCATCAGGGTCTTGATGTCGGCCCCCTCGAAGCTCTCCTTCCCGTTCACCCGGCCGCGCGTGACCATGTGCACGTCGAGATCCCCGACCTGGACGGGCTCACCCTCCGGGCTCTCGACGATCGCGACGGACCACGTCTCGAGGCTCTTCTCTTCAGCAGTGGTGCACTTCTCGATGTACTGGCGCATGAGGTCGGGATCGACGTCCTTCGACTCCGTGTGCACCGAGTAGTCCGACAGGAACCGCTGAACCAGATCCACCGGAACGTGACGGTAGAGTCGCGCTCCTGTCGCTCCGGTCTCCAGAGGTCGTTCCGATCCTCCGCACGCGTCGAGGAGTGCGGTCGCGGCGTCGAGGTTGTTCTGCAGCCACGTCCGGTCGTGGTTCCGGAAGTACCGCGTCTGGAAGCGCCGCCCCTCGAACGACACGAATCGAGGGGAGGCGGCTCCCATCTTCGCGGTGATCCGCAGCGCCGGGTGCGTACTGATACGGACAGCGGCCTGTTCCGGCGTGATGTCCTCCCGCTGGAATCGGTCGATGTCGTCGCGCATCTCGTACTCGACCCGGGAGAGATGGCGGAAGTTGTCTTGCAGCTCCGCCGTCATCCAGATCCGGGGCAGGTCCTCGTAGCCGGTCCGGTAGCCGAACCAGCGCCCCATCTGCATCAGAGTGTCGTACGCGCTGGCGGCTCGAATGAAGAAGCTGACGACCAGTCCTTCAAGGGTCAGGCCGCGCGAGAGAGTGTTTCCACCGACGGCGATGACGACCTGCGAGGGCCGGGAGTTGTAGTCGAGGCGGTCGGTGCTGCGGAAGTTGTCGAGGACGACCCGGGACTCGTCGACGCTCGATCGCAGGAACGGGAGGATCTCGTCGAACGTCGAGACGGACTTCGTAGGATCCTCGAGGGGCACTCGCGTGCTCTCCGTCGCCCAGAGTGCGCGCAGTCGATCCTCCGTCCCGGACCCTTCAGTGGCGAGACCGAGCGCTGTGGCGCCCCGGTACTGCTCGATGACCGGTTTGAAGGCTTCGTGCACCGACGTCTTGACCGTGGTGTGCACCAGCATCGAGCTGTGGCCGCGGTCGCCGCGTGCTCGACGGGCAGCCGTCGCCAGCCAGAACCAGTCGAGCGCGTCGGAGAACTCGGCGGTCACCTCCGGTACGAAGGTCGCGGCGTCCTTGGTGCCGGGCCGCAGTTTCGCGACGTCGTCGTCCGGCACGATCCGCACCATGTCGTATCCGTCTTCGGGCTGATCGGTCGATGCCAGGTCGGACGTCACCGTGTCACGACCGAAGATCTTCTCGGGTCCGAAGTAGCCGTCAGGCCTTGGCAGGCTGAGGATGAAGTCCCGCGGGTACAGATCGCTCTTGTCGTAAGGGTTGATGAAGACATTGGCGAAGGGAGTCGCGGTGTAGCCGATGTAGGTCGACTTGGCGGCGAGGCCGAGCAGATCCGTGATGAGCGGATTGATGGTCGACGTCTCAACGGAGGCCTGGTCCGCCTCGTCGTCGATCACGAGCATCGGGCGCTCCCGGAGCGCCGTCCGGGCCCCGTCCGTCTCGAGCCACTTCTTCAGCTTCCTCAGGACGGAGGCGTTCTTCTTCACCACCGCGACTCCGGTCTTGTTCCCGGAGAGGAGCGCAGCAGCGTCGAACGGAGGGAGTCGGAAGTCGCGGTCGAGCTCGGTCAGTCGGAACCAGTCCTTCGCCGGAACCCGCGCGAGCGCTTCCTCCAAGCGCATCTGCGTCTGCTTGCGGAGGGCGTTGTGGATACCGGAGAGGACGATGATGAGCCCGTACTCGAGATCGGCCATCTTTGCCGCCGTGGCGAGGAAGTTCGTCGTCTTGCCGCTCTGCACGTAGCCCACCACGAGACCGCGGGTACCCCAGCCGGCCTTGTCGGGTCGTTCGGTGTGAGCGACGACCTTGTCCGACGAGCTGTTGACGCTCATCAGGCGGTCGTCGTTCCATCCTTCCGAGCGGAACTGCTCGTACAGACCGCTCCAGAACTTGTCGTCCGGGGTGGGGCCCGGGTACCAGTCCGCCTTGCCCGCGGCGATGATGACCGGTCCGCCCGTCACCACTTTCTTCTTATCCGCTTCGAACCGATCGCGGAGCTGGGCGAGTACGCCCGCGTCCAGTACACCTGACATCGATTCTTCTGCGGCCTCGACGCCGTGCCGGCGCGCGTACGAGGCGAACATTCCGTAGAACATGTCGATGCTGATCGAGACCACTTATCCTTCGTCGGACGATGATGCTCGTGCAGCCTATTGAGGCCCACCGACATGGGCAACTCGAAGTCGAACCGGTTCAGCTCGATGAAGCGGCATTCGATTCGACCCTTAGAAAAGTGAGATCGAATCCGCTTCGCGAGGACCGGCGACGAGGACGTCGCCGTCCAACGCGCCGATGAGGTGAGTCGCGATCGCAGCGCCGAGCGGGATGGGCACGGCGTTACCGATCTGCTTCGCGATGGCCGTCCGGGACCCGACGAATCGGTAGTCGGTGGGGAAGCCCTGCAAGACGGCCGCTTCGAAGAGGGAGATCGACCGCATCGCTTCGGGGTGCAGGTAGCGGCCCTTCTCCGGCTTGAAGAACTCGGTCCTGATGGTCACGGCCGGCTTGTCCCAGTGCAGCCGTCCCATCACGTCAGCCGAGCCTGTGCGGTGGTTCCTCCAGCAGTTCGCCTGCAGCTCGTAAGGGAGGTCGAACCGATTACCGCCGGGCGGGATCCGGGCGAAGCGCTGGAGGGAGAGTGATGAGTAATTCCTCCCGGTGTGCAGTTCGAGACCGGAATACGGACCCTTGAGCAGTCTTCCCGCGAACTCGATCGACCGCTCGGGGAGGTCTCTCTCATCGATGGTCTCGAAGGAGATCCGGTGCTCTGCCATCAGAGCGTCGCGAACGGTCCGGTGACGTCCGAGATGGGAGGGCTCGGGGAAGCCCGGCGTGACGAGATCGCGACGGTGACCGATGAGTACGGCGCGCTTCCGTGCCTGAGGAGCGCCGTGGTCGGCGGCGTTCAGGATCCGGCACTCGAAGGCGTAGTCCTCGAGGACCTCTCCCGGCTGTACCGCCGCTTCGAACTCGCGGAACTGCGGCGACTTCATGAAGGCGGCGACGTTCTCCACTACGAAGTACTTCGGCCGCACGCGACTGATCGTCTCGGCGTAGGTCTTCCAGAGGTCGTTCCGCTCGTCCTCGACGTCCTGCTTGCCGAGGGTGGAGAAGCCCTGGCAGGGCGGACCGCCGATGACGATGTCGATGTCCGTCGGCATCGGTGCGTCGGCCAACCAGCTCTGAATGCTTCCCGCCCAGGCCTTGCCCCTGCCGAAATTGGCCTCGAAGGTCGCAGCGGCCGCGATGTCCCACTCGACAGCCGCGACCGTCTCGATCCG
>NZ_PSUC01000074.1:0-18388 GCF_002931635.1 Rathayibacter sp. AY2B7
CCCGCCGCGATCGACCGCCTGTCCGGCTGGCGCTCGGCCGTCACCGCCGCGGGGCTCGACGACTCGCTCGTCGAGTACGGCGACTACTCGCCCGAGGACGGCGCGACCGCGATGCGCCGCCTGCTCGACTCCGGCCGGCCGATCGACGCGGTCTTCGCCTCCAACGACCAGATGGCGGCGGGCGCCCTGACGGCGCTGCGCGAGCGCGGCCTCACGGTGCCGGGCGACATCGCGCTCGCGGGCTTCGACGGCGACTACTTCGCCGAGGCGAGCGAGCCGCGCCTCACCACGGTGCGCCAGCCCTCCACAGGCCTCGGCGAGGCGATGGCGGACGTGCTGGTGCGCCTCCTGGCCGGCGAGGAGGTGCAGCGTGTGACGCTGCTGCCGACCGAGCTGCTGGTGCGCGGCTCCACGGTCGCGGGCGCGTGAACCCGGGCCGAGTGCGCTGACCCGTTCGCTGAGTCGCCCGGATCGGCTGCCCGATGCGGCATGTCGCGAGCCGATCCGGGCGACTCAGCGCGGGACGGGCTCGTCGGGGACGTCGAGCAGGTGGAAGGGACCCCGGGGGAGCGGGCCTGTGCTCCACAGCGCGACGACGGCCCAGCCGAGGTCGGCGTGTGCGACGGCGCCCTCGGGCAGGGTCCGGGTGAAGAGCGCGAAGTCGATCCCGTCGAGGGTGAGGGTGCTCACGTCCCACGCGGGCCGGTCGGCGGCCAGCTCCTGAGCCCGCGCCTCCGCCGCCACCATCGCGGCTCGCGTCCGGTCCTCGGGCAGGTCGGCGGGGATCGCCGAGAGGAGGAGCGAGCCGATCGCGAGCGCGGCCGTCGCGACCGGATCGGTGACCACTCCGTGCACCGAGCCGCGCGGCCCGAGGCGGACACCGGTCAGCCGCAGCGTGCGGACCGAGTACGAGCCGCCGTCCCGCTCGGCGCGGACCGAGAGGTCGTCGACGGGCCCGTCGTCCGTCCGCCCGCTCCCGTCGACGGACCACGGATCGGAGACGGGGACCAGCGCGCGCACGCCCTCATCCGACTCCCTGCGGCCCCGCCGGTCAAGAGGTGCGGAGAGAGGGACGCCTACTGAGGTGCCCGGATCTGCCGCCTGTCGCGGCGTGTCGCAAGCAGATCCGGGCACCTCAGCGCGGAGGCGCGGAGGCGCGGGGGTGCGGAGGTGCGGAGGCCCGCCGGCGCTGCTCAGAACTCCTCGTAGTTGTAGGGCTCCGGGTCCTCGTCGATCACGGGGCGCGCGATCGTGGCGCGGTTGCTCTTGATGCGGGAGCGGATGTCCTCGACGGCGGCCTCGACGGCGCCGGTGGTCGACTCCTCGTCCTTGATGGAGACCTCGACGGGGACGGCGACGAGCTCGCTGCTCGCGTCGAGCGTCATCTTCGCCTCGATGAGCTCGCCGTCCTCGGTGAACGCCGGGACCGTGACCGCTTCGGAGTGCTCCTGGCGGTCGATCGCGGTCACCAGGTCGAGGAGGGCCTCGGTCACGGCGTCGGTCGTCACGAAGCTCTTGGAGGCGTAGGTCAGCTGCTGCATGACTCCCACCCTCCCGAACCGGAGCGCCCCTCGCACGGGGTTGCGCCTCGTCGGCTCAGCCCGTAGCGGAGGGTCAGCCCGCCCGGCGACGGCCTGCGGTCGTCGTCTGCGCCCGGCGCTGCGCCGAGACCGGTCGCGGGCTCACGGCACCGGCGCCGCGACCGGGACGGGACGCGCGGCGACCGCGGCCGCGCGCCGCGTCGCCCAGTTGTTGAGCAGCAGCGCCGTCACGACGATGGCCGCGCCGAGCAGGGCGACGGGCCCCGGCCGGTAGCCGCCCGCCATGCTGATCGCGAAGGTCGTGACCGGGACGAGGTTCTGGAAGAGCGTGCCGTTGAGGGCGCCGAGCAGCTTGATGCCGGCGTTCCACAGCAGCACGGCGACGACGCCGGCCAGGAGGATCAGGTAGGCCAGCTGCGGCCAGGCCGCGAGCACCTCGGCCCCGGTCGGCGGGTGCGCGGAGCCGGTGACCGTCGCCACGGCGACCGCGACGGCGATCGAGGGGCAGCCGAGCGCGGTGGTGAGCGTCGAGTACCGCAGCGCCGACCAGCCGGGGAAGGCCGCGGCTCCGCGCGTGTAGACGACCCAGCAGATCGCGCCGAGCAGCGCGAGCAGCTCGCCGAACCCCAGCTCGCCGTCGAGGAGGAGGGCGACGTCGCCGCGGGTGACGACGAGCGCGACTCCGGCGAGCGCGAGCAGGATGCAGCCGACGGTGGCGGCCGGCGGCAGGCGACGCGCGCCGATGCTCGCGAGCACCGCGCCGATCGCGGGCATCATCCCCATCATCAGGCTGACGTTGGGGGCCGACGTGAACCGCAGTGCGGTGAAGGCGAGCAGGCCGAAGCCGGCGAATCCGGAGGCGCCCAGAAGCGCCAGCCGCCACCCGCGGCCGTCGAGGCGGAAGGCGCCGAGCCCCTCCGCCCGGGCGAGCAGCAGGGCGAGAACGACCGCAGCGGCCGTGTAGCGGATGAGGGTCATGAAGAAGGAGTCGACCGTCGCCGCGATGCTGTCCGCGACCGGCAGCATGCCGCCCCAGAGGATCGGCGGGATCAGGCAGAAGAGCAGACCTCGCGACCGCATGGCGCCCCTGACCCGTCGGGTGCGGCCGCCCCGGGCGGGGGCCGTCGCTCGATGGTGGACCCCGGCGGCTCGGCGCACAAGAGCGCTGCCGACCCCCGAACGGCCCGCCGTGGGGCCGAGCGGACAGGGGTGCGCCGGGTGTGGAGGAGGCTCAGCGAGCCGACTGACCTGTTACGACGAGGACGACGGAGCCGCAAGGACCTTGCATGGCCCCTTTAGGGTGACAAATTCTGCTTGCTTCCATCATCTCCGTGCCCCTAGGTTGATCGCAGCACCCCCCGATGCTGTCCTCTGTCAGGCCCTGCTCCGATCCCCCCGTCGGACGCCGATCCTCACTCGGGTCGCGCCCACCCCGGCGACGACCTCCGTTCCGCGCGGGCGCTCATCAGCGCACATCGGCCCCCGGCCGCGGAGAGGAACAGTCATGAGGACACAGCCCGGCCACGGCGCGGACGAGCCGACGGCTCCCCGTCGCCGGGCGACCTGGGAGGCTCACGACGAGACGGCCTCGCGCCCGCTCTCGGGACGCCGTGCCGCCCGCTCCGGGCGCGAACGGGTCTCCGCTCCGCGCCGCCTCGCGTCCGCGCTGCCTGCCGGAGCGGTGACGGTTCCCGCCGCCCCGACCGCGGTGCTGGAGCGTCCGGCCGCCCCGTCCGCGGTGGTCGAGCGACCGGTCGTGCCGACCGCTGTCCTGGAGCATCGGGCCGCGATGGTCGAGGGTCCGGCCGCGCCGACCGCCGTGGTCGAGCGTCCGTCCGCCGTGACCGCGCTCCTGGAGCGTCCGTCCGCCGCGACCGCGCTCCTGGAGCGTCCGCCGGCACCCGCCGCGGTCCTCGAGCGCACCCTGCTCCCCACCGTCGTCGCCGACCGGCTCCCTCCGGCATCCACTCCGATCCGCGGCACGCGCCCCCGCAGCGGCCGCCGCGCCTCGTCGCGCATCGGCGACCTGGTCGCCGCCCTCCCCGCCCACAACGAGGAGGCCGGGATCGCCGCGGCGATCGAGGGCCTGCGGCGGCAGACGTGGCCGCCGGACCGGATCGTCGTCATCGCCGACAACTGCACCGACGCCACGGTCGAGATCGCTCTCGCGCACGGCGCCGAGGTGTTCGTCACCGTCGGGAACAGCCACAAGAAGGCGGGCGGCCTCAACCAGTTCCTCGCCGAGGTCCTCCCGGGGCTGCAGGACGACGACCTGGTGCTCGTGCAGGACGCCGACTCCGCGCTCGACCCCGGGTTCCTCGAGATCGCCCGCGGCAGGCTGCACGGCGGCATCGGCGCGGTCGGAGGAGTGTTCCGCGGCGGCGAGGGCGGCGGATTCGTCGGCCACCTCCAGCGCAACGAGTACGCGCGCTACGCCCGCGACGTGCGCCGGCTGAACGGGAAGTGCCTCGTCGTCACGGGCACCGCGGCCGTGCTCCAGGTCGCCGTGATGCGCCGCATCAGCGCGGCCCGCCTGGCTGGCTCCCTCCCCTCCGGAGACGGCATCGGCGGCATCTACGACACCACCGTCCTCACCGAGGACAACGAGCTCACGTTCGCGATCCGCCACCTCGGCTACGACGTGCTGAGCCCTGCCGGCTGCACCCTCGTCACCGAGGTCATGCCGACCTGGGGAGACCTCTGGCGTCAGCGCCTGCGCTGGAAGCGCGGAGCGGTCGAGAACTGCGTGCAGTACGGCTTCACGCGGGTCACGGCTCCCTACTGGGGGCGCCAGCTGCTCACGATGCTCGGCTGCATCATCACGTACGTCTACCTGGCCACGATCGTCTACGCCGTCGGCTGGGGCGAGCTGAGCCTCCAGCCGTTCTGGCTGGCCGTCACCGCGATCTTCGTCGTCGAGCGGATCGTGACGGTCCGCGACCGCGGCTGGCGGTACATGCTCGCCGCCGCGTCGATGTACGAGCTCGTCGTCGACCTGTTCCTGCAGGTCGTCCACACCAAGGCCTACCTGGATGCGCTGACACGCCGTCGGCGCGACTGGTGAAACAGAGAGAGAGACATGTACAACCACATCGGAACAGCCGCCGGAGCCGGAGTCGGTGCCGGAACGCTCGCCATGACCGGGTTCGACTCGGTCTGGCTGGCCCTCGCGGCCTTCGCCCTCATCGCTGCGGGGACCGCCGTCCTGCGCATCGCTCCTCGCCGCAAGCGCGAGGTCTGAGACACGGTGGCGGGCGGGGGACAGCCCGCGCCCGTCACCGTCCCACGACCGCCGTCGCGGCGGAGGTCCGGCTCGCAGTGGTGTACCCGGTCTTCGTGCCGGTGACTGTCAGCGTGATCCGCTTCCCCGCCTGAGCCTTCGTGAGCGTGAACCGCGGCGACGTCGCTCCCGCGACGGCCGCGCCGTCCGCCTTCCACCGGTAGGTGAGGTTGACGGGAGTCGGCGTCCACGGACCCGGGGCTGCCGTGAGCACCGCCCCGACCCGGGCCGTGCCCGTGACGGTCGGCATCGCGGCGCCGAGGGTGCCGGCGGCGACCGGGGCGGTCGGCTGCGAGGTCGTCGGGCCGGAGCCGTCGGCGGCGCTCACCGTCACGGTCACCCGCTTGCCGACCGCGGAGGAGGGGACCACGAGATCCGGACCCGTCACTCCCGCGATGTCGACGCCTCCCGCCGCCCAGCGGTGAACGAGCGGTCCCGTCCGACCGGCGGAGGAGGACAGCGTCGCGCCCACCGCGGCGGTCCCGACGACGACCGGAGCCGGCGCCGCGTCGGACCGGTAGACCGCGACGTGGTCGACGAGCATCGTCCCGCCGGAGCTCTTCGGAGCGGCCGCGCTGTCGCACCCGCACACCCCGTTCGGCAGCCCGCCCCCGATGGCGAGGTTCAGGATCAGCAGCACGTCGTTCGGGACCGCGGCCTGCCACGCGGCCGTCCCCACCTCCGACTCCCGCACCACGTGCCGGGTGACGCCGTCGACGAGGAACTCCACGCGCTCGTCGCCGGGCACGGTCCGGTCGAGCAGGGCGGAGTAGCGGTGGAACCCCGTCACGCAGGTCGCGCAGTCCAGCATCCCGCTCGTCCGGCCGGCGGGCTCGTCGCAGGGGCCGCCGTCCGGCACTCCGCAGTGCAGCGTCTGGATCACCTGGGCGGTGCCGTTGACGGCCTCGAGCATGTCGAACTCGCCGGTCGCGGGCCAGTCGATGACGGCGTTCGCATCCCGCCCGAGAGCCCAGAAAGCGGGCCAGTAGCCGGTGGCCTGCGCGACGTCCGGCAGCTGGATCGAGGCGGTCATCAGCAGTCGGCCGCCCGCCGGCGCCGAGAACGACTTGTCGGCGGTGACGATCCGCCCGGACGTCCATGCTCCGGCGGAGTCGCGGAGGGCGCGGATGCCCAGAGCGCCGCCGCCCGTGAGGAAGACGTTCGCCGTCGACGCGGTCGTCCGGTCGACCGCCCCGGTGCCCCAGGTGCCGACCTCGTGCTCCCACTGGCTCCCGACCGGCGCACCCGCCGGCCCGGTGAAGTCGTCGCGCAGGAGCGTGGTCCAGCCCGGGGCGTCGGCGGGCGCCGCCGTGACGGCCTGGCCGGCGGACGAGGCGGTCGGAGTCGCGGACGCCGGTGCGAGGGCGGCGACCGCCTGCGGGGGTGTCGCCGCGAGCGCTCCGAGGCACAGGGCCGCGAGGGCGAGGGCGAGTCGCGGCCGGTCGAGGAGTCGTGAAGGCATGGCGAGTCCTCTGCGTCGAAGGGGCGCACAGCTGCACGCGCCTCGACGCTAGTGAGGAGTACTCGCTCTCCCTCCACCCTCCAGGCGGGGTGATCCCCGGCACGAAAGCTCACGACCGGGCTCGGCAGGGCCGGGTCTAGGGTGCTGGCAGAGGGGCGGCCGCCGTCGCCTCCGATCGCCCGTTCGAAGGAGAACACCATGCACCGTCGTCTCACGGCCACGCTCGCCGCGATCGCCCTCGCCCTCGGAGGGGCCGTCGCCGTCGCGACCCCCGCCTCCGCCGGGCAGCTCGTCTACCAGAACGGCGGCCCGGGCAACTGCTTCGAGGTCCGCTCGCAGCGCGACTCCCTGGGCCGCGCGCAGGTCACGGTGTGGTGGCACTGCAGCGAGGCCCGCAACGTGAAGGTGATCTGGAACAACGGCCCGGACAGCGGCTGCAACAAGATGAGCGTCATCAACCGCAAGTTCAGCGACAGCTCGGGCGTCGCATCCCGCTTCGACCGTCTCGTCTCCTGCTGACCCGGTCGGGCTGCCGCTGATCCCTTACGCGGGACGCCGCTCCGGTACGCGGCACGCCGCACGAGGCGTACCCGAGCGGCCTCCCGCGGGAGGGAGGCGGCGGCGGCCCCCGCTCAGTGCTCGGCGCGCCCCGAGTCCTCGATGAGGCGGACCTTCACGTTCACGGCCAGCGGACCGGAGACCGACAGGTCGGCGGCGAGCAGCGCGTGCATCCGCTCGCCCACCAGACGGAGCGTCTCGGGGGCCGGCAGTGCGGCGGACGCGGCGATGTGCGCGCTCACCGTGGTGAACCCCTCCGACCGGTCGATGTCGACCAGCACGTCGGGCTGCCGCAGAGCCAGCTTCACGGCGAGCGCGTCGGCCGCGGCCTCGACGATCGGCTGCGCGGGGTAGACCCCCGCCACGCCCTCGATGTCGCGGATCTCGGCGGTCAGCCGCTGCGAGAGCTCGGTGTCGTCGGTCATTCCCGCTCCTCCCGGTGGGGGTACACGTCGTCGACCGTCACGTCGATCGCGCCGACGGTCAGCTCGGTGTGGCGCTCCAGGGCGTAGCGGATGCGCTCGCGCAGGCGGTCGGCGGCCACGGCGACCGGCAGGCCGAACTCGAGGGCGCAGGTCACGTCGATCCGCACCACGGCGCCGGGAGCCGAGACGTCGCCGTCGAGGGTGCAGCGGCCCATGATGACGCCGCCCATCGTGTCGCCGGCGCGGCGGATCATCCCGCGCACGGCCGCCTCGGTGAGCGCCAGGCGGAGGGTCGGGTCGGGGTGGCGGACGGGGATGTCGCGGCCGGAGCGCACCTCGGAGCGGATCGCGTCGAGCAGGCCGGCGATCCAGACCTCGTCGCGGTCGGGCTCGCGGTCGGCCTCCTGCCGCAGCGCTCGCGCCGAGAGCTCGGTGAGGCGGGTGAGGTTCGCGAGTGCGAGCCGGCACGCGGCGGAGTTCTCGATCGAGGGGTCGCGCGGCTGGCGACCGCGGTCGAGGTACTCGCCCAGCTCCTCGAGCGTGTGGCCGTCGAGGTCGTCCTCGGGCACGGCGGCGTCGTCGGTCATCGCCATGCCTCCAATTCGTGGAGCAGGAATCGACGGGCCCGGGCGAGGAGGCCGCGGACCGTCGAGACGGGGAGTTCGAGAGCGTCGGCGATCTCCTGGTAGCTGTAGCCGGCGGTCTCGCGGAGTAGCCAACAGCGTCGCTGATCAGCAGGCAATCGGTCCAGCGCTTCCCAGACCGCGTCCAGCTGGAGTCGCGCCTCGACGATGCGCTCGGGGGAGTGCTCGGGCGGCGCGGGCGGATCCCAGTCGTCGATGTCGTCGTGGCGGCGGCGGACGCGGATCCGGTCGATCGCCTTGTGGGTGACGATGCGCATCAGCCAGTTGCGGATGTGCGCCGGGCTGTCGAGATCGGCCAGACGCCGCCAGCCGGTGAGGAACGCCTCCTGCACCACGTCCTCGGACTCCGCCTCGGAGCCGAGGAGCTTCGCGGCGTAGACGCGCATGAGCGCGCCGTGGCGGCGGGCGAGCTGCTCGAACGCCTGCACGTCGCCGTCGACGGCGCGCGCGGCGAGGGTCGCGTCGGACGCGTTCAGGAGGGGGTCGTCGTCGATGAGCGCCTCCTCCGCGGTCCCGCGCGCGGTGTCCCCGCGCGCCGATGCCCTCAGTGTGGGGCGCCGTCCGGCATGACTACCAGCCTTGACATCGGGCCGCCGAATCCGCTGGCCGGATTGCGAGTGCCGCCGAGGGGGGACGTCTCGAGACGGGATTCGTGACATTCCGGCTCCTCGACACGTCTTGATTGGGTACCCCTCGTGCGTCCCCCCGAGCGCACGGACCCCGAACCCGGAAGAAGTCCCCCATGCACTGCTCCCTCCGCCGCCGCCCCGGGCGGACGTCATGAGCGAGTCGACCTTCACCCTCGGCAGCCCGTTCGCGGGCGACGAGCGGGCCGACCGGCGCTACGAAGCCTCCGGCGACGATCCGTCCGCCGCGTCCGCCGTCTACTCCGAGGCGTACGGCGGAGGCGAGTTCCGCGTCGCTCCGTCGCAGCGCGGCTTCTCCTATCGCTACGCCGTCCGCGGCAGCGACCGGGTGACCCTGCGCACCTCCGACTGCTCCGGCGCCCTCACCGGCCAGGTCCCCCACCTGAAGGAGTACGTCGTCGGCTGGTTCCGCGCCGGCGGCGGACGCCTGAACCTGCCGCCGGTCACCCGGACCGGCGCGCTCTCGGCCCCGTTCCTGTTCCCCGCGGAGCGCCAGTTCGGGCTCGAGTTCGAGCCGCACCGGCAGAACCTCATCCACTTCGCCCCCGGGTTCCTCGAGGACGTCGCGACCGAGACGCACGCCGGCCCCCGCCAGCCCGTCTCCTTCGACCACGGGGCGGACGCCGACCCGGGTGTCCTCGCCCGCTGGCGCGCCGCGGTGACGGAGGCGAGCGCCGCGCTCGCGACGGCCGCGATCACTCCGCTCGTGCGCTTCACCGCCGAGCTCGACCTCGCCCGCGTGCTGCTCCTGCTGTTCCCGTGGCGCGCATGGGACGTGCCCGCCGTGCTGCGGCGGCCGTCCGCCTCCCGCACCCGGGTGGCGCTCGACTTCCTCCAGCACCACGCCCACGAGCCGATCACTCCGGCCGACGCCGCCCGCGCGGCCGGCCTGCACACCCGCACGCTGCAGCAGGCGACGAAGCGGCACCTCGGAGTGTCGCCGTCGGTCTACCTGCGCGACGTGCGGCTGGACCGTGCCCACTCCGACCTGGTCGCCGGCGACCCCTGCTCGACCACCGTCGCCGCGGTCGCCCGCGAGTGGGGCTTCGGCAACCTCGGCCGCTTCGCGAGCGCGTACCAGGTGCGCTTCGACGAGAAGCCGAGCCACACGCTGCGCCGCTGACGCGCAGCCCCTGCGAGCCCGAGGGCCCGGACCGTCTCACGGCGGTGCCGGGCCCTCGTCGTCTCCGGGGGCCTCCCGAGGGACTGTCTCGGAGGACGGTTCCACGGCTCGCCGGGCGTTCGTGCCTCTCGGCCGACCGGCCGCGTCGGAGACGGCCGCCGAGGTCATCGGCCCCGTTCATCGGCGCCACGGACGACAACCTGCCCGCAGATCGACTGCCCTGCACCGAGCCGCCAAGAGGAATGTTCGAGCCTGACGCCCAAGACCCACTCGGCAGCCTCGACCCGTAGGACGCGCAGCGAAGTGTTCCCGTCAGCAGCTCGCTACTGGCTGCCATCAGCAGCGGCGCGGCAGTCTCCGCAGCGACGTCCGCCCCGACGGGATCTTCCCGCTGGTGTCGACGGATCTCTCTCCGGCTCAGTACTCGATCGCGAGGCGGTCGCGGTCGCGGAAGAACTCCGACGCCGGGTCGTCGGGGTCGGAAGATCCGGCGGTCATCCCCTGCCGCAGGGAGACGACCCTGCTCGCTCACATCCGTGTCGCGCCTGCTCCGCAATGTCCTCTGGGCCCCGGCTGAACCCGATCATCCGTACCTCCTTCTTCATCTTCCTCTCGGCTCGGCCAGCCGGGACGGACGAAGGCAACGGACCGCGCGAATGATTCCAGCCGACGGGCCTGTTCGCTGGCCGGTGGCGGCGAGGCGGATTCCTGCCACGACGTGGCGAGGGCGATCATGCCGCCCATCGTGAAGACGACACCGTCATCCGTGGAGGAGAAGGGGATGCTGCTGGTCTCCGTGAAGGCTCCGTGGCGCATCCACGAGGAGAAGGCTGCTGCGAGGACGAGGGCGAATCGATCGGTGCGCGGGAGTGAGCGCAGCTTCCGGAAGAACAGGCGGTCCTCGTGCATCCTCGCCAGGAAAGGTTCGATTCCGCGCTCGGCGACCACGGCGACGAGCTCCTGCTCTCCGTTGTCCATCACCGGTGAGCCGGCAGGGCGGACGCCTTCGAGGAGCCGGTGGTAGATGACGTCCATCATGAGGGCTCCGACGTCCCGGTAGTGGTTATGCAGCACCTGCCGGCTGAGACCTGCGCGGAGAGCGACGGCGCTCATCGTGATGACCTCACCCTCCTCCGCCTCCCAGATCAGCTGGGTCATCGCGTCGATCAGAGCGGCGCGGGTGCGGAGGACCCGGGGATCGATTCGAGCGGGTCGCCGCGGCTCAGGGGTCGTCGGCGCGTCCTTCGTCGGAGTCATGCCTTCATTCTCGCAGATCGAGGCCTGTTGTGTACAGTTGTCAACAACACACCATCTGTAAAGGAACTGAGATGACCACTCACGACGGTGCCGGTCCCCGGCCCGCTCCCCAGCCCGATCACGCCCGCCTCGCCGAGACCGTGGCGGGCGGGCCGCTGACGTCGGAGGGGCCGGGTTCCGTCCACCGCTACCGCAGTCTCGTCCTCGGCGCGGTCGGAGTGCTGATGCTCGCGATGGCCATGCTGATGGGCTACTCCGGCGCCTTCTCGCAGCCGCAGCTGAACAACGTCGAGCTGGCCGTGACCGGGGACGCCTCCTCGATCGTCGCGCTCGAGCAGCAGGAGGCGCTCGAGCTCACCGTCGTGGAGTCGGATGCGGACGCGCAGCAGCTGGTGCGGGATCGGGACGTGGACGGTGCGGTCGTCCTGCCCGCCGCGGGCCAGGGCGGCACGGTCACGACCTACATCGCCAGTGGCAGCGGGCGGAGTCAGGCACTGGCCATCGCCGCCGCAGGCACGACCATCGCGCAGAACCTCGGCGCCACAGACGCGACGACCGACCTCGCCCCACTCCCCGAGAAGGATCCGGGCGGATCCCTCGAGTTCTACGCCGTCCTCTTCGTCACCCTCGGGGCGTCATTGGGTTCGACCCTCTTCGGCCGCATCCTGGGAACCGTCGACACGGCGACCCGCTTCGTCGAGCGCAGCATCGTGCTCGTCGTCTACAGCGCGGCCCTCGCGGGCCTCGTGACCCTCTGGATCGCGAAGGGCCTGGAGGGCGTCACCGTCGACCCGTGGGGAGTCATGGCGACCCTGACCCTCACCGCGCTCGCGGTGGGTGGCGCGGTCACCGGCGTCGCAGCCGTCGGCGGGACCATCGCGGCGCTGGCCGTCACCGTCCTGCTCGTCGTCCTCGGGAATCCGTCCACGGGAGGACCGCTCGGGATCCACCTCCTCAACGACTTCTACCAGTCCCTCTACTACGTCTTCCCTCAGGGCGACGGTCTCGAGATCATCCGCTCGATCCAGTACTTCGACGGCGCCGCGGTGGCCGGACCCGTCGCGCGCCTTGCGATCTGGGCGACGTGCGGCGTCCTCCTCGCCCTGGTCGCGATGCTGCTGCGGAGCCGCCGAGAGGCGAGAGCGTCGAGGAGCCACCGCTCGGCGTCCGCGACCGAGCACTTCGTGCAGATCGACCGGCAGGTCCCGGCGGCGACCCCGCAGGCGGCGCTCAGGGGATCCGCGTCCCGTCACGGCGGGACGGGCGAGGTTCCGACGGAGCCGGTCGCGGGCTGACCCGCGGGCTCGGGCCGGCCTGCGGGCTCGGGTCGAGGAGGACGCGACCGGTCCTCGTCCGCCCGAGCCCGGGAGCCGTGGATCAGGCGCTGTGAGCGACGTAGTGCAGCTCGGCCCGGTCGCGCTCCGTGTAGAGGTCGAGGTAGGACTGCGCGATGACCTCGGCGGCGGCATCGGGGTGCCCGCCGTTGATGAGGGCGGAGATCGCGACGTGGGCGACGTGGACGCCCTGGGGCTCGAGCGCGTCGTGGAGGTTGAGCGTCCAGTTCCGCAGGCCTGCGGCGGCGATGCCGATGTTCGCGTAGGCCGCGTTGGGGGTGATGGAGCCGCCGCCAGTAGTGACGAGGATCGTGCCGCTGCCGGCGGCGATCATGTCAGGGACGACCTCGCCGATGGCGCGGAGTGCGCCGCCGAGGTAGAAGTCGATCTGCGGCTGCAGGTTCTCGGCCGTGACCTCGAGGACGGCGGCCGGGGCGAGGGACACGTCGGCGGGGGAGAACTCGAGCACGTCGATCGGGCCGAGCTCGGCCCTGACCGCCTGAAGCGCAGCGGTCAGCGTCTCGGGCGCTGCGATGTCGGCGGCGAACCCCTTCGCACGGATCCCCTCTTCTGCCAGGAGGGCGGCCAGGCCGTCCAGCTTCTCCTGGTTGCGGGAGAGGAGGGCGACGGTGAAGCCGGTGCGACCGAAGGCGCGGGCGATCTCGAGGCCCAGGCCGGGGCCGGCGCCGATGATGGTGAGGAGGGGCATGAGTGATCCTGACGTCTGGCGCGCCGATGCGCGGGCGATGACCGCTAAGTTGAGTGCGGGCTCAGTATCACGGTAGACCTAAGTTGAGGTAGGGCTCAAGAAGCACGGGAGATTCGCATGGCAGAGCAGAGGGCCCTTCGCCGCGACGCTCGGGAGAACATCGAGAAGCTGCACTCCGCCGCTCTCGAGATCTTCAGCGCCCGGGGTCTCGCCGCCCCGCTCGAGGACATCGCCCGGCATGCCGGCGTGAGCATCGGCACGCTCTACAACCGCATCGGCTCCCGCGAGGCCCTCATCGACGCCGTGATCCCCGCGGTCGCCGGGGCCAAGCTGAAGGACCTCACTCGGCGCGCGCTCGCGGAGTCCTCCTCGCGTGCGCGCCTCGAGCGGTTCGTCTCGGGGATGATCGACCTCCAGCTGGAGGACCCGGCGCTGAACGACGCGATGCTGCGCCGCTTCCCGGATGCGACCGCGCTCATCAACGCCTGCACCGGCTCCATCGAACTCGGCCGCGACCTCGTCGACGCGGCGCACCGCGACGGCACCCTCTCGACGGACTTCACCCATGACGACCTCATGGCCATCCTCTGGATGGCCGGCACGACCAGCCGCGAGGCGAAGGCCCCGCTCGGCTGGCGCCGCGTCCTGGACCGCAGTCTCGCCGGAGCCTGGACGACGCCGAGCCTCTGACCGGTGTTGAGGCAGCTCAGGAGACGGGTGCACTCCGCCCGTGCTCGACGCCACCACTGGGACCGACGCCGCGCCAGACCTGCGAGCGCAGAACCAGGCACTCGATCGCTTGGCACCGTACGGACCATCACGGAGTTCGGCGACCTCTAATTCGTCGAGCGGCGGCAGTCGCTGACGGGTCATTAACAAGGCGCAGTCCGGTGCCTGTCGGACCGGTCCTCCTCGCCGCCGTGGATCTTCGCGGTGAAGCGCGGGCCGCGTTTGGGCGGCAGAAGCGCGGTCGCGGTCAGCGAATGCCCGCCCTGCGCAGGTCATCGGCGAGGCCCCACGCGTGATAGCGAATGATCGCGGCGACGCGATCGAGTTCAGTCGCGCTGGCCTCTGCCAGCGGAATGGAGCAGCTGATCGCGTCCGTCGCGGGGATGCGGTAGGGGACCACGGCGCTGATGCACGACACTCCGAGGGTGTTCTCCTCACGCTCGATCGAGTAGCCGCGCGCCCGGGTCTCCTCCAGCTGCTCCGCCAGGTGGACAGCATCGGTCACCGTGTCGGCCGTCAGGGCGGGCAGCCGGCCGGGGGGCAGCACACCCGAGACCTCGTCCGGACTGAGCTCGGCGAGCAGCGCCTTCCCCAGCGCGGTCGCATGGGCGGGCAATTGGCGGCCGACGCGCGAGGTCAGCCGGTGCGACTCGCTCGCCTCGCGGGTGGCGAGGTAGATCACATTCGGCCCCTGCAGACGGGCGTAGTGCGCGGTGTACCCCGATGCGTCCCGGATGAGCTCGAGGGTTCTCGACGCCCGCTGGACCGCTCCGTCGCGGTCGAGGTAGGAGGTGCCGACGACCAGTGCCCGGTATCCGATCTCGACACCCGAGCCGTCATCGGTGAACTGGATCCAGCCCGCGTCGGCCATGGTGTGCAGCAGCTGGTGCAGGCTCGACCGGGGGTAGCCCGTCTGCCGGTGCAGGTCGGTGACGGAGATGGGCGCGCGGGCCTTTCCGAGGGTCTCGAGAATCGTCAGGGTGCGTTCGGCCGATTTCACCGTGCGCACCGGACCCGCACCGACGTCGTCAGTGTCGGGGGCGACCTTCAGTTCGCGTGGCCCCGCATCGACTTCGACCATTCTCTTCACCACGCCTCCCCGAGCGCACTGTCGATGACCCCACCGCCGACCCGGTCGGTCAACGGGAGCGGGTCGGGGCTCCCCAGGGAGGCCGCCCACTGTTCAGCATCGTCCTGTGGACGATATCCGATCCGCAGTCCGGCTTCGCGGTTCAGCCATCCTCGGGTGTTGGCCGACGTGCCCCAGACGACGTGGCCACCTTGATGCGCCGTGGTCGCCGTGGCCTCGATCAGTCGGCAGAGGTCGCCGGGTGACAGCCAGACCGAGAGAGAACGGGGATTGGAGGGCAGCGCCTCGGTCGTGCCGAAGCGCGCAGACACGACGGTCATGCCGAAGCGGTCGGCGTACAAGCGCCCGAGGGCCTCCATCGCCGCTTTGCTGACGCCGTAGTAGGAGTCGGGGCGAGGGGCGAGCTCGACGACGGACAGCGTCTCGGCCGCCGTGGCGTAACCGACCGCATGAATGGAGCTCGCCAGCAAGAGCCTCATGACGCCGGCCGATCGTGCCGCTTCGAGCACCGTCCGAGTTCCGTCGATGTTCGTCGAGAGGATGTCCGGCCAGGCTCGCTCCTGGGCGAAGCCGCCCAGATGGACGACGACGTCGACGCCCCTGGAGGCTGTCGTCATCACCTCCAGGTCGGTGATCGAGCCACTGACGAAGGTCTCGGACGAGCGCAGTGCATCCCGCGGCTCGACGAGGTCCAGAAGCGCGACCGACCACCCGGCATCGGCCAGGATCGGCCGGATGAGCGAAGCGACCATCCCCGAACCGCCGGTCATCAGCAGACGTCGCTCCATTGCACACACTCCCTTGTTGACGGCACCGGATCTGGTATGTAGCTTAGCGCACACGTTCACAAAGATGGAACGTGTTTACATATGTGAATGGAGAAACATCAATGAAGAAGTTCTCTCTGGCAGGCAGGACTCTCGCCGTGGTCTCAGCGTTCGCGCTGGTGGGCTCGGTGAGCGCCTGCTCGACGGGCGGCGCCAGCTCGTCCAGCAGCGACGACGGTGAGCCTCTCGAGGTGTGGACCCGTTCCAGTGCCGATGCGGCCAAGACCTACGAGAAGGTGTTCGCCGACTTCACCGAGAAGACCGGCATCGAGATCAACTACCAGGCCGTGGAGGAGTTCGACACCCAGCTCGCCGCGCGTGCGTCGGAGAAGGACCTTCCCGACGTCATGATCAATGACGCGGCATCCCTCGGCAACTACGCCTCGCAGGGCTTCCTCCTGCCGGTCGACCAGTCGAGCATCCAGGGCGAGGCCGACATCAGCCAGACCACCTGGGACCAGAACAAGGGACTCGACGGCACGATCTACGGCGTCCCGTACTCGCGCCAGACGAACGTGCTGATGGTGCGCAAAGACTGGCGCGAGAAGCTCGGCATTGCGCAGCCGAAGACCTGGGACGACCTCACGGCGATGGCCACGGCCTTCGCGACCCAGGATCCCGACGGCGACGGTCAGGCGGACACCTACGGAATGGTCGTCCCCGGTACCGCGAAGAGCGCCTACATCGCCCGCTGGGGCGTGCCGTACATCTGGCAGGCGGGCGGCGACATCATCGAGAGCGACGGTGAGGGCACCTACAAGTCGGTCATCGATTCCCCCGAGACGGCCGAGGCGATGACGTTCATCCGCACGCAGTTCTGCACGCCGGGCAACGTCGTCCCGGGGTCGTTGAACCTCACCACCGGCGACTCGCCCTTCTTCGCGGAGGGCACCGCGGGCATCTACCTGACCGGGCCCTACAACATCCCGAACTTCGACCGCGCCGTCGGGAAGGAGAACGTCGAGGTCGTGCCGATGCCCGCAGGACCCGCCAGCACGACGACCTTCGCCGAGGGCGAGAACATCTACTTCGGCGCGAGCTCGACGAAGACCGACCAGCAGAAGGCTCTGGCCGAGTACCTGATCTCTCCCGAGGCCCAGGAACTCGCCATGGACGTCCAGCCCGCCGATTCGACGACGGTGAGCCAGCCCGTCGTCCGTCTCTCGGTGAACAAGAACGTCGATGTCGCCGACGTGCTCGGAGACGAGCGGTGGCAGGTCGTCGCGGACTCCTATGACGAGGACGCCAAGACGTTCACCTGGTCGATCAACTACAACCCCATCCGCCAGGCCCTCGCCGACGGCATGAACGCCATGATGGCCGACTGCAACAGCGACATCCCGGCCGGCCTGGCGACGATCGACACCACCATCACCAGCGAGCTGAAGAACCAGGATCTGCTGAAGTGACCTCGAAGCCCACCGAACGACCGATCATCCCGGGGGGTGTCGGCCTCGCCCCTTCACGGCCGATCCCCCCTGCGGTCCGCAGCGCCGACGCCGGCCGCACCCGGCGGCCCCGCTTCACGCTCCGCTCGCTGATCCCGTGGATGTTCCTGCTGCCCGGCCTGGTCTTCGCGCTGGTGTTCAAGTTCATCCCGATGATCGAGGGCTTCCGCTTGAGCGCCTTCAAGGTGCAGCCCTTCCTCGGCGACGTCTTCGTGGGCTTCGAGAACTACAGCGCGGTGCTCACCGACCAGCGCTTCCTGGATTCGCTGGGGCACACGGTCGTGCTGGGCGTCGGGCAGACCATCGGAGCGCTCCTCCTGGGCTTCCTCCTCGCCCTGCTGCTCGAAGGCCAGTCGCGGAGCCTGTTCCTGGTGCGCACCGCGGTCTTCCTCCCCGTGGTCACCGCCCTCGCGGTGGTCGGCGAGATCTGGCGCATCCTGTACTTCCCCACCGAGACCGGGTTCATCAACTCGATCCTCGGCTTCTTCGGACTGCCCGCCCAGGAGTTCCTGAGCGACCCGAGCTCGGCTCTCTTCTACGTCATGGTGGTCGGGATCTGGACGGGCGCGCCCTACAACATGGTCATCATCCTCGCGGGGCTCGCCGGCATCGACCGCACGCTCTACGAGGCCGCGGCCGTCGACGGCGTCAGTGTCTGGCAGCGCATGCGCTACATCGTCCTGCCGGGACTGCGCTCAGCGGTCTCGGTCGTGCTGACCCTCGCGGCGATCCGGAGTCTCCGGACCTTCACCGAGGTGTACGTGCTGACCGGAGGCGGTCCCGCCGGCTCGACCGAGGTGTGGATGACCCGGGTCTACTCGCTCGGCTTCCAGAACAACAACCTCGGGGTGGCCTCGGCCGCGTCCGTGCTGCTGCTGGTCGCCACCCTGGTGCTCACCCTCGGGGTCCGCATCCTCTCCTCCCGAAAGGCCGCCGCATGATCCCCACTTCTCCGGCCGCACCCGACACGGCCGTCGCCGCTCTGCGGCCGGCGAAGGACAAGGCCACCCGCGCGAACACGCAGTTCGACACGGCGCTGGGCTGGCGGCCCGGGTTCGGTGTCGCCACCCTCGTGCGCATCCTGATCTGCGCCGTGGTGCTCTTCGTCTTCGCCGCTCCCTTCATCACCATCATCTCGGGAGCCTTCGACGCCAGCACCGACTCGACGAGGGTCAGCCTCTTCCCCAACAATCCCTCGCTCCTGCCCGCCCAGGTCGCCGCCGACGATGATCAGCGAGTTGGCGAAGTACCCCCAGATGCCCTTGTCGGCGGCGACCTGGGCGGGCAGGAGCGAGGGATTGTTGGGGAAGAGGC
>NZ_PSUC01000075.1:0-18258 GCF_002931635.1 Rathayibacter sp. AY2B7
GCACCGACCGCGTCCCCCTCCCCGACGGCCGGCTCCCCGCACTGGTCGCCGCAGCCGCACTCCTGGCGGGAACGGCGGCACTGCTCGTCGTCGTCACCGCACGATGAGAACGGCAGGGTCGGACCCCGCGACCGGGCTTCGACGAGCGACCGTCGACTCTGCGCGGTCCGAAAGCCGACATTCCGTCAGACCGCTCGAGGTTTCCGGCATCGGCCCCACCTCTGCTCAGCAATCACGTGGTCGGACGGCGGGAGCTTCGTGGAGGCGCCTGGATAGGATCGAAGTCGTCCCCATCGGGGGCGACACCGTCCCAGGGAGTTCGTATGGCCAACCGTGTGACCTCACGAGACGTCGCGACGGCGGCGGGAGTCGCTCAGTCGACGGTCAGCTTCGTGCTGAACGACAGCCCCGGGCAGTCGATCTCCGCTGACACTCGTGAGCGGGTGCTCAGGGCTGCACGAGAGCTCCAGTACACGCCGAACCACGCCGGCCGAGCGCTGCGCAGAGGTCGGAGCGACATCGTCTTGCTGCTGCTGCCCACTTCCCCGCTGGGCAGCCTGAGCGCCGACATGATCACCTTCGTGACGGACGAGTTCGAGCGCGTCGGGTTCGCGGTGCTGACGCGTCGTGTTCCGGAGGGCAAGCCGATCTCGTCGATCTGGCGGGGGCTGTCGCCGACGCTGGTGATCGGCTTCGCGAAGGTGTCCGACGCGGAGGTCGAGGAGATGCGTCAGGCGGGTATCGCCTCGTTCATGCCGGACAGCCAGGCCTCGAGCCAGGAGGTCGGGAGGGTGCAGGCCCGCCACCTCATCGACGCCGGCCACCGCACCATCGGCTACCTCTGGCCCAGCGACCCCCGCCAGCGGGGATACGCCGTCGATCGCCTGGGCGGCGTTCAGCACGAGTGCGAGGAGAGCGGTCTCGACGCACCGAGGGTGGTCGAGATCGACTTCGACGTCGAATCCGCCACTACGGCGATCGCAGAGCTCCGGGCGGCTGAGCCACGGGTGACCGCAGTCTGCGTCTACAACGACGAGTACGCGTTCGCGGTGCTCGCTGCGATGGACGGCCTGGGGCTGCGGGTCCCCGCGGACATGGCGGTCATCGGCGTCGACAACATTCAGCTCGCCGCTTTCGCGCATCCGCCGCTCACCACGGTCGACATCGGCCTGCACGGCGTCCTCGCGCAGATCGCCCGCATCACCACCGACGAGTTCTCCCGGCCGGGACGCGTGATCGAGGTCGAGGAGACCCCGGTGACCCTCGTCCCTCGCGCATCCGTCTGACTTCCGTTGACAGCGGCTCGATCGTCTGCCTAAAGTACAAATACGTATTTGTAGTCGGCGTCGAATCATCCGTGCCGACAGGTCAGAGAGGACCCTTCATGAGTCGGCACCATCGCAGATTCGCCCAGGACACTCCGGGCATCAGCCGGCTGGCGAAGGGCCTGCGCGCTGCAGCCCTGCTCGTCACCGTCGGGATCGGGCTCGCCGGTTGCGCACCGGCCACCCCGTCGTCGGCCGGAGACAGCGGCAGCGCCGACGTCGTCAGCCAGGCCGACATCGACACTGCCATGACCACTCCCACGGAGCTGACCTTCTGGTCCTGGGTGCCGAACATCGACCAGCAGATCGCGCTCTTCGAGAAGAAGTACCCCGCGATCACGGTCAACGCCATCAACGCCGGAACGACCTCGGCCGAGTACACGAAGCTGCGCTCGGCTCTCGCCGCCGGCAGCGGAGCACCGGACGTCGCTCAGATCGAGTACCCGTTCCTCCCCACCTTCGCCCAGACCGGGGACTTCCTCGATCTGCGCCCTTACGGCGCAGAAGCGCTCGAGTCGGACTTCGTGGATGCCGCCTGGTCGCAGGTCACCGGAGCGAACGGCGAGGTCTGGGCCTACCCCCAGGACACCGCGCCGGTCGCGATGATGTACCGCGCGGACCTGTTCGAGAAGTACGGCATCGAGGTGCCCACCACGTGGGACGAGTACGCGGCCGCCGCGAAGACCCTGCACGACGCCGCTCCCTCGACGTACATGACCAGCATGGGCGCGAACGAGTACGGCGCCTTCTCCGCCCTCGAGCAGCAGGCCGGCGCCCAGCCCTACGTCGTCGACGGCGACGCGATCACCCTCGATGTCGACAACTCCGTCTCGGAGAAGGTCTACGGCTACTGGAACGACCTCGCCGATCAGGACCTCGTCTCCAACGACACGAGCTTCACCTCCGACTGGTTCCAGTCGTTCAACGACGACAAGTACGCCACCTGGATCGCACCGGCCTGGGGTCCTGCCTTCCTGAACTCGGCCGCAGCCGACACCGCCGGTCTGTGGCGGATCGCGCCGCTCCCCCAGTGGGACGCGGCGAACCCGTCCTCGGGCAACTATGGAGGATCGACCTCCGCTGTGATGGCCGACACGAAGAACCCGATCGCCGCCGCGAAGTTCGCCGAGTTCATCAACACCGACTCGGAGTCGACGAAGCTCTTCACCACCGTCCAGGGATACTTCCCGGCGACGAAGGCGATCCTCGACGACCCCGACTTCATCAACAAGACCTTCGATGACTTCGGCGGCGACGAGATCAACAAGACCTACGCGGACATCAGCGAGACCATCCCCCCGGGCTTCCAGTACCCCGCCTTCTACGACAAGGCCCAGAGCGACTGGATCGACACCGTCGGCAAGGCGCTGACCGACAAGACCGACCTCGGCACGGCACTCGGCGCTCTCCAGGACCGCCTCGTGACCTTCGCTGAGGATCAGGGCTTCACGGTCGACTGACACCCCTCCCCCGGGCCCCTCGCCCTCCGCGAGGGGCCCGGTCCTCCGACATCGTCGACCCCGAAGGATCCACACCAGTGAGCGCTGTGACCACCCGCACCAACGCCTCGAAGGGGCTTCGTCACAGCCGACGAGCTCCCGGCACGAACCAGAGCCGCACGGGCTACCTCTTCATCGCCCCGTTCATCGTGCTCTTCGCCACCCTCTTCATCGTCCCGCTGCTCTACGCCGCGTACTTCAGCCTCTTCAAGCAGCAGATCGTCGGCGGCTCGACCTTCGCCGGCCTCGAGAACTACGCGCGAGCCCTCCGCGACCCGCTCCTGCTCGACGGAGTGTGGAAAGTAGCGCAGTTCTTCGTCCTGCAGGTCCCGGTCATGCTCGTCCTGGCCCTCGCCGCGGCCCTCGCCATCGACAGCGGCCTCCTGCGGGCATCGAAGGTGTTCCGCCTCGGAGTCTTCGTCCCCTACGCCGTCCCCAGCGTGGTCGCCGCGCTCATGTGGGGCTACCTCTACGGCCGCGACTTCGGACCCTTCGCCCAGCTCGCGCAGACTCTCGGCTTCCAGTCCCCCGACTTCCTCAGCGCCGGCTTCGTGCTCCCGTCGCTCGCGAACATCGTCACCTGGTCACTGACCGGCTACAACATGATCATCCTGTACGCCGCCCTGCGCGCGATCCCGACGGATCTCTACGAGGCGGCCGCCATGGACGGCGCCGGCCCCTGGCGCGTGGCATGGAGCATCAAGATCCCGGCCCTTCGACCGGCCCTCGTGCTCTGCCTGATCTTCTCGGTGATCGGGGCGTTCCAGCTCTTCGCCGAACCGAACCTCATCCAGCGGCTGGCACCGAGCGTCATCTCGTCGTCGTTCACCCCGAACCTCTACGCCTACACGCTCGCCTTCACCGGTCAGCAGGTCAACTACGCCGCCGCCGTCTCCTTCCTGCTCGGCCTGATCATCGTGGTCGTCTCCTTCTTCGTGCTCTTCCTCACCAACCGAAAGGCCCGCTCGTGAGTGCCGCCGCCCTCGTCGAACCCTCCACGACGCCAGCCGACCCGCAGGCCCCCCGGCGCTCGCGTCGCCACCGCCCGGGCGCTCCCCGCCGCAGCAATATCCTCACCATCGCGATGATCGCGCTGCTCGCCTACTTCCTCTTCCCGCTCGTCTGGCTTCTCATCTCCTCGACCAAGACGGCCGGCGACCTGTTCGCCACCTTCGGACTCTGGTTCGGCAACAGCTTCGCCCTGATCTCGAACATCGAGAACACCCTCACCTACAACGGCGGCGAGTACAGCCGGTGGCTCATCAACACCCTCGTCTACTCGGTCGTCAGTGCCGTCGGCGCGGCGTTCGTGGCGACGATGGCCGGCTACGGGTTCTCGAAGTACCGCTTCCGCGGCAACAAGAAGCTCTTCTCAATCGTCCTCGCCTCGATCATGGTCCCCACCACCGCGCTGGCACTGCCGCTCTACCTGCTCTTCAGCTCGGTGGGCCTCGTGAACACCCCGTGGGCGATCATCCTCCCCTCCCTCGTCAGCCCCTTCGGGCTGTACCTGATGAGGATCTACGCCGACGACTCCGTCTCGGACAGCACGCTCGAGGCCGCGCGGATCGACGGCGCCGGCGAGTTCCGGATCTTCTTCCAGATCGCGCTGCGCACCCTCAGCCCCGGCATCGTCACGGTGCTCCTGTTCACCCTCGTGGCGACCTGGAACAACTACTTCCTCCCCCTGATCATGCTCAACGACCCCTCCCTGTACCCGATCACCGTCGGTCTCGCGGGCTGGTCGTCGCAGGCGCAGGGCGGCTCGGGCGGCACCACCAGCCTCCTCTCCTCGGTCGTCACCGGGTCGGCGCTCTCGGTGGTGCCCCTGATCCTCGCCTTCCTCCTGCTGCAGCGGTTCTGGCAGTCCGGCCTGACGGCCGGTGGTGTGAAGGAGTGATCGCCCCGTTCGCAGAACTGGGCTCGGTCGTCGACTTCGGTGTCCACCGCGTGCGGATCGGCGGGCAGCTCGAGCTCCTGCCGGTGGAAGGGGGCCTTCGGCCCGTCCGCCTGCCGCAGCGGTTCTGGTCGCGCTTCCCGCCCCGCTCCGACATGCTGCAGACGATGGTGACCCGCCCGAGCGGCGTGCGCCTCCTCGCCAGGACCACGGCGACCAGCATCACCCTGCGCGTCAGGGCGACCGCCGTGCAGTTCGGTGACGACCCCGTCGCCCCGGACGCCTTCGTCGCGACGATCGCCGGCCACGACGACCTCGTCGTCCGCAGCCCGGTGACCGCCGTGCAGCACCTCACCCCCTCGGGTGACGCGACCGGAACCGAGCAGCTGCACCCGTTCTCGACCGTGGAGTTCGCTGGGCTGCCCGAGGGCGAGAAGACCGTCCAGCTCTGGCTGCCGCAGATGACGATGATCGACCTGCTGGGCATCGAGGCGGACGCACCGCTGCACCCCGGCCCCGGCCGCGAGCGACCGGTCTGGGTGCATCACGGCAGCTCCATCAGCCACGGCCCCGATCTCGCGTCACCGACCTGGACCTGGCCCGCTGTCGCCGCCGAGGCGAGCCGCCACGAGATCGTCAACCTCGGCTTCGCCGGCCAGTGCATGCTGGACCCCTTCGTCGCGGACGCCATCGCCGACACTCCCGCCGACCTCATCAGCCTCGAGCTCGGCGTGAACATCGTCGGATCACGAGCGACCGACCAGCGCACCTTCGTCCCCGCCGTGCACGGCTTCCTCGACCGCATCCGACGCGGACACCCCGACACACCCGTCATCGTCGTCTCGCCCATCCTGTGGCCCGGCAACGAGGACACCGCCGGCCCCACCGACGTCGAACGCGACGCGGACGGTGTCACGAGATTCCACGCCCGCGGCACGGTGCAGGACGTCGAGCAGGGAGCGATGAGCATCGCCCTCGCACGACGACACCTCCAGTACGTCGTCGACGCCCGAGCGCTCGACGGCGAGCCGATCTCCTCCGTCAACGGGCTCGACCTCTACGGCGAAGCGGACGCCGCCGCCCGGATGCTCCCGGACGGCCTCCACCCCGACGCCGGGCAGCACCGCCTGATGGGCGAGCGTTTCGCCCGGCTCGCCTTCACCACCGACACGCTCCCCTCCCTCACGACCTCTATCGAGACGATCAGGACCGCATGAACAGCCCGCTCCCGCTTCCTCCCTTCCCCCTCCAGGGAACCGTCGACACGGGGTCCTCCTCCTTCAACGACGGCTGGGAGTACCGCACACCGCTCGGCCCCTTCTCCTCCCCGAACGCGGCAGGCGCCGAGGTCACCCCGGTGCGTCTCCCCCACGACGCCCTGCGTGACGCGAACCGCAGCCCGAACGCGCCGTCCGGAGGGGCATCCGCGTACTTCCCCGACGGGGCCTACACCTACCTGAAGGCCTTCCCCGTCCCGGACGACTGGGCCGGAAAGGTGGTGCAGCTCGAATTCCAGGGGGTCTACCGGCACGCCCAGGTGTTCGTCAACGACGCGCTCGCCGGCAACCGCGCCGACGGCTACGCCCGCTTCTTCGTGGACATCACCCCGTTCCTCCGCCACGGCGAGGAGAACACGATCCGGGTCGAGACGCGCTCGGGAGGCGATTCCCGCTGGTACTCCGGGACCGGCATCCACCGCCCCGTCCTCCTCCACGTCCACGACGCCGTGCACGTCGTCCCGGACGGCGTGACGGTGACCACCGTCCGGGTCGAGCACGATCAGGCGGTCGTGGAGGTGGCGACCACGGTCGTCAACCGCGGTCTCGTGACCCGGACCGTGCCCCTCGTCACCGGCATCCACGAGCCGTCCGGACGCGAGCTCGGCGAGCAGTCGGATGTCATCACCCTCGTTCCCGGCCGCTCGGGCGTCGTCCGCCAGCGCTTCTATCTCACGCGGCCGGCGTTGTGGAGCGTCGAGACGCCGGCGCTGTACAGTGTCCGCACCCGCCTCGAGAGCGCCCCTGCCGTCGACACCGCGTTCGGGATCCGCGTCGTCACCGTCGACCCGCGCCGGGGTCTGCGCATCAACGGCGAGCCGGTGCTTCTGCGCGGCGCGTGCGTCCACAGCGACAACGGCGTCCTCGGCGCCGCCTCGATCGCGCGGGCGGAGGAGAGGCGGATCGAGCTGCTCAAGGCGGCCGGGTTCAACGCGATCCGCTCCGCCCACAACCCCGCCTCCCCGTCGCTGCTCGACGCCTGCGACCGTCTCGGGATGCTCGTCATGGACGAGGCGTTCGACATGTGGACCCGGGGGAAGACGCCCCGCGACTACTCCCACGACTTCCCGCAGTGGTGGAAGGCGGACCTGGAGTCGATGGTCCAGAAGGACGTCAACCACCCGAGCGTCATCCTGTACTCCATCGGCAACGAGATCGTGGAGGTCGGCGACCCGCACGGCGCCGTCCTCGCCCGCGACATGGCCGAGCACCTCCGCGCCCTCGACCCGACCCGCCTCATCACCAATGGCGTGAACCTCTCCCTCGCGGTCATGGACGAGCAGCCGGCCGAGTTCGGCGCGGGCATGGGCCTGAACGAGGCGATGGCCGCCCTGACCGATGGGACCGGCTCGATCGTCTCCGGCGAATCCGCGACCCGCAGGACGCAGGAGTCCAGCTCCGTCCTCGACGTCGTCGGCATCAACTACGGCGAGGCCCGCTACGCGCAGGACGCAGAGCTCTTCCCCGAGCGCGTGATCGTCGGAGCGGAGACCTTCCCGACCATGATCGGAAAGCTGTGGCCCCTCGTGCTCCAGTCGGACAACGTGATCGGCGACTTCACCTGGACCGGCTGGGACTACCTCGGCGAGGTCGGCATCGGAGCCACCGCGTATGCGGAGGACCCGACCGCCGTCGTCGCGCTCGAGCGGGAGTTCCCGTACCTGACCGCCTGGTGCGGCGACCTCGACATCACCGGCTGGCGACGCCCCCAGTCGTACTACCGGGAGATCGTCTTCGGACTCCGCACGGACCCCGCCATCGCCGTGCTGCGACCCGAGCACTACCAGGACACCGTCTCCTTCCAGTCCCCCTGGGCCTGGAGTGACTCGCTCACCTCCTGGACCTGGCCCGGGTTCGAGGGGAAGCCGATCGAGGTCGAGATCTACGCCGACGCCGACGACGTCCTCCTCCTCCTGAACGACGTGGAGATCGCGCGAGCCGAGATCGGGTCGAAGCGGCCGATGACGGCGAGCATCGTCACCACCTACCGGCCCGGCCGGCTGGTCGCCGTCGCCCGCACGGGCGGGGAGGAGGTCGGACGGACCGAGCTCCACTCGGCGTCCGGCCCGGCCGCCCTGCACGTCGTCCCCGACCGCTACGTGATCCGTGCCGACGACTCCGACCTCGCCTACGTCGCCCTCGAGTTCCGCGACGCCGCCGGCGTCCTCGACACGAGCGTGTCGGCCTGCATCGAGGTCGACGTGACAGGGCCCGGCGTGCTCGCCGGACTCGGCACCGGCAACCCGAAGACCGTCGAGGCGTTCTCCGCCCGGACCTGCACGAGCTTCGACGGCCGCGCTCTCGCAGTCATCCGGCCCACCGGCACCGGCACCATCACGATCACCGCCAGAACCCCGGGCGCCGAACCGACCGTGACGACGATCGAGGCGTCCGAGCCGATCGACGAAGGGACGCTGTGATGCCCGACTCGCAGTGCAGCGCCGTGCCGCCCGAGGACGAGAGCGGGGCGCTCGATCGGCAGCGGGAGCAGCGGCTGTCGGACCTGGTCGGATCGCTCACCCTCGAGGAGAAGGTCCACCTGCTGACCGGGCGGGACTTCTGGACCACGACGGCACTGGAGCGGATCGGACTCCGACCGATGCTGTTCTCGGACGGCCCCTCCGGCGTCCGCGGTGAGCTGTGGGACGAGCGGTTCCCGTCCGTGAGCTTCCCCTCCGCGACCGCCCTCTCCTCCTCCTGGGACCGCGGCATCGCCCGGCGCTACGGGGCCGCCGTCGCCGTCGAGGCGCGCAGCAAGGGCGTCGACGTCGTCCTCGGACCGACGATCAACCTCCACCGCTCGCCCCTCGCCGGTCGGCACTTCGAGAGCTTCAGCGAAGACCCCGTCCTCACCGGCGACCTCGCCGCCGCCTACGTGCAGGGCGCGCAGGACAACGGAGTCGCCGCGACCCCCAAGCACTACGTCGCCAACGACTCCGAGACGGAACGCCTGACGCTCGATGTCCGCGTCGGCGAACGCCCACTGCGCGAGCTCTACCTCCGCGCGTTCGAGAAGGCCGTCACCGACGCCGGAGCGTGGGCGGTGATGAGCTCCTACAACTCGATCAACGGAGTGACCTCCTCCGAGAACGACCTGCTCGAGACCCCGTTGAAGTCCGAGTGGGGCTTCGACGGCGTCGTCGTCAGCGACTGGCTCGCCGTGCGATCGATCGCGAGCGCGAACGCCGCGCAGGACCTCGCGATGCCCGGCCCCGACGGCGCCTGGGGAAGCGCCCTCGTCGATGCGGTGCACGACGGCCGCGTCCCCGTGGAGGCCGTCGACGAGAAGGTTCTGCGCATCCTCCGCCTCGCCGCCCGAGTCGGAGCACTCGGCGGCTTCGAGCCGGCCGCAGCGGACCCCTCGTTCGTCGAGGACCCGATCGCGTTCGCCCGCACGGCCTCGGCCGCAGGAACAGTGCTGGTGCGCAACGCCCACTCCGAACTGCCGTGGAACCCCGACGCCATCGCCTCTGTCGCGGTGATCGGACAGAACGCCCTGACCGCCCGCAGCCAGGGCGGCGGCAGCGCCACGGTCGTCCCCGAGCACGTCGTCTCCCCGCTCGAGGGCATCCGAGCCGCGTTCCCCGACTCGACGGTCGAGTTCAGCCTCGGCGCGATCGTCAGCGACGGAGTGGCCGACATCCCCCTCGACCGCATCACCGATCCCGACACCGGCGCCCCTGGCGTCACTGTCCGATTCCTCGACGCGGCGGGCGTCGCCCTCCTCACCGAGCAGCGGCGATCCACCCAGCTGCTCTGGTTCGAAGGAGCGGCACCGCTGAAGGACGCACGAACCCTCGAGATCCGGACACGCTTCGTGCCGAGCGCGACCGAGCGCCTGCGGCTCGGCGTCGCCGTCGTCGGGCGCTCGCGCATCCACGTGGACGACGCGCTCCTCCTCGACGTGACGATCGAGCCCGTCGGAGACGACCTGGGAGCCGCGCTCCTGGCCCCGCCTGCGCAGTCCGCTCCACTCGACGTGACCGAAGGAGTGGCAGTCGACCTCCGCGTGGAGTACGAGATCGGGAACCAGGTCGACACGACAGGGGCGCTCGGGATCACCTTCGGCTTCGAACCGGCGGACTCCGACGGCGACCGGCTCATCGCCGACGCCGTCGAGGCCGCGCGTCAAGCGACCGTCGCCGTCGTGGTCGTCGGCACGAACTCCGCCGTCGAGTCGGAGGGCTTCGACCGGGTCTCCCTCGATCTCCCCGGCCGGCAGGACGAGCTGGTGCACGCGGTCGCCGCGGCGAACAGCCGGACGGTCGTCCTCGTGAACGCCGGCGCCCCCGTCCTGCTGCCCTGGCGCGACGAGGTCGCGGCCGTGCTGATCGGCTACTTCGGCGGCCAGGAGGTCGGGCACGCCCTGGCCGACATGCTCACCGGAGCCGCAGAACCAGGAGGGCGCCTGCCCACCACCTGGCCCGCGAGCATCGACGACGTCCCCGTCCTCGACACCACTCCCCGCCACGGGACGCTGACCTACGACGAGGGCGTCCACATCGGCTACCGCGCCTGGCTCCGAAGCGAAGCGGAGCCGGCGTTCCCCTTCGGCGCCGGCGAAGGCTACGCGGACTTCGCCTTCCTCGGCATGACCTCACCCGTCGACGTCGGCGCGGAGGAGACGTTCACCAGCAGCGTCACCGTGAGCAACACCAGCGCCCGCAGCGGCAAGGTCGTCGTCCAGATCTACGCCGAGCGCGACGACTCGACCCACGAGAGACCGGCGAGATGGCTGGTCGGCTTCGCCTCGCAGATCGTCGCCGCCGGGGAGACGGCCGCGGTCGACGTGGCGATCGACTCCCGACTCCTCGCGGTCTGGGACGACGGCTGGATCTACGAGCCCGGCACCTTCGTCCTCCGAGCGGGATCGTCGGTCGTCGACCTGCCGCTCCGGTCGGAGGTCACCCTGCCCACGGGGATCGAGAAGCGGTGACGACGCCGCCGGACGACGAGAGCGCCCCGACGGTGACCCTGCGGACCGGCGTCGTCCGCGGTGTCCGGCGGGCAGGTTCGCTCGCGTTCCTCGGGATCCCGTTCGCCGAGCCCCCCGTCGGCCCCCTCCGCTTCGCCGCTCCCCGCCGCGCTGCGCCCTGGGAGGAGGTCCTCGACGCGACGCAGTTGAGAGGAGAATCAGCAGACGGATCAACCGGCGGTGAATCCATAGATCCGCGCGGAGACACCGGGGGTAGGCGGGGTGAGAGCGATCCGTCCGCTCCCGTTCCCGGAGATCGTCCAGGCCGTCGCGGATGCCGGATAGATCTGCCGGAGTGAGGCCGGCGTCGCGTCGGCGCCGAGGTCGAGTTCGAGGCTCTCGGCGGTCGTTTCGCTCCGATGCCAGACGTAGAGAATCGACCGGCCGGCGGATCGCAGCCGCAGAGAGAGTGCGGGTGCTTTCCAGTCGGGGTAGCCGCTCGGCCACTCGGGCACGGCTTCCGCGATATCGGAACGAAGTGCGGTGAACACCCGGACTGCCTCTGCGACGAGGGCGAACTGCTCCTCGTTCATCCGGTTCAGGAAACCGGACAGGTAGAGACGGCCGGACAGGCCCGTCACCATGGTGAACGCGATCTCCTCCTGGCTCATCCACGGCTGCGGGTACGCCCAGCTGGCCGCCTGCTCGGGGAGCATCTGCATCGGTGCGGCGGCGGCGATGGGCGGGTACAGCCGGAAGTCCTGCTGGTCCGACGTCGCCTGCAGGTCGAAGACCTCCATCATCCCGAAGTCGGAGCGCATGGCGCCCGAGCTGCAGTTCTCGAACACCACGTCCGGGTGCCGGGCTCGGAGCGCGGCGAACCAGCTCAAGTGCGCGCGGTTGTGCGCGAGGAGCCCCGCCCCCGCCGAGAAGGCGTCGAGGTCCGTCCCCGCGCCGGGAGTGACGTTGTAGTCGAGTTTGAAGTAGCGCACACCGAAGTCGGCGATGAGTCGATCGAAGGTCCGATCGAGGTGCTCTCGGGCTGCTTCGTTGCGCAGGTCGAGGAAGTAGCGGTCGTGTTCGCGGACACGGATTCCGTGTCGCTGCATGAACGCGTCGTCGGGGAGTGTGTCGGCGAGGGTGCTGCGGACGCCGATGACCTCGGGCTCGACCCAGATGCCCACCTTCATCCCGTGGGAGCGGATCGCCTCGGTGACTCGGGCCAGTCCGCCTCCGGGGAACCGTCGTGTCGACGGGAGCCACTCGCCGACGCTCGACCACCAGTCCCCCTCCTCGCTGTCGTCGTACCAGCCGGCGTCGATGCAGAAGCACTCCGCCCCGACCGCGGCGGCAGCCGCGATGAGAGGGAGCAGCCGCTCGGTCGTCGGATCGCCGAGGATCGTGTTCATGAAGTCGTTGAAGACGAGGAGCGAGGAACTGTCCGCGCGCTGCGCTCGTCGGAGCCAGCGACGGTGCCGTGTCAGCTCGGCGACTGCACTCGCCGCGCCGGCGCTGCCGACGGTGAACGATGCCGGGACGGACTCGAAGCTCGCACCGGGGAGGAGTTCCTCGGCCCAGTGATGATGGAGGTCCGTCGGGCCGAGCAGGACGAGGGCCAGCGCGTCCTCGCCTTCGCGCTGGTTGTCGATCTCCCAGCGCCAGCCGCCGTTGTGCTCCAGCTGCCAGGCGATCGCGCGACCGGACCGAGGGTGCTCGAGCACCCCCGTGGGCAGCGCGCGAGCCGTCGTCCAGGTCGAGGTCCCTGTCGCTGCGGTGTATCCGCGCCCCGGCTGGTGGTTGATCCCGGAGTGGAAGTCCCCCAGCCCTGCTTGCGACCAGGCCTTCGTCACCACCCAGCGGTTCTCAGCGAGCTGCTCGCCGGATCCCGAGTGCAGGAGGGCATCGTGCGGGTCGTCGCCATGACTGACGAGTGCACCGATCGCGACCGTCGACAGTGCTTCCAGCACGACCGGCGTCGGGCCCTCGTTGCGGACCGACGTCCGGACACGGGCACCCGCGATGTCGGGAGACGCCGTGAAGGTCACCGTCACGAGGAGACCCGTCCGAGCATCGCGCTGATCGATCTCGAGGCGCGCGACGCCGTCGATCGTGGATTCTCGGACGTCGACGAGACGAAGGCGTGCCCCGACGCCGGTATGCGTGAACCGAGTCGTGTTCCGAGCGCGGCCGTCGCCGGCGACGATGGCCTCGACGAGTGGCTGCGACGCCTCGGTGACCACCTGCTGCGGCCCGGCGTTCACCCCCACGATCCGGACCGGGTGCTCCCCTGTGCCGAAGGACACCGTCAGGGCCCCGGCTCGCCAGACGAAGATCTCCTCGGTCGGTGTGACGACATCGGCGACCGACGCCGGCTCGCGAACGGCTTCCGCGCTCGTACCGGGCTCCTCGGCGCGGATCATGCGCTCGTCACACTCCCTCGGCCCGAGAGGCGCTCTACTCCGAGGAGCAGGGCGGAGTGGTCCAGTCCGCCGTCGCCGTTCGCGACCATCGATGCCATGAGCTGCCCCAGCAGCGCCCCGACCGGAACGATCACCCCTGCTTCCCGGGCGGCGGCCAGCACGATGCCGAGGTCTTTGTGGTGCAGTTCGATCCGGAACCCCGGCGCGAAGGAGTGCGCGATCATCCCGGCCGCCTTGCGATCGAGGATGCGGTTGCCGGCGAGCCCCCCGGCGAGCACTCTCACGGCGGCCTCGAGGTCGGCATCGTGGGCGTCGAGGAAGGTGAGGGCCTCGGCGACCAGCTGGATGGTGCCGGCGACGATGAGCTGGTTCGCGGCTTTGACTGTCTGACCCGAGCCGCTGGGGCCGACGTGCACGATCGTGCTCCCCATCGCGGCGAAGACGTCGCGCGCGGCCTCGACGTCCTCGGCGGCACCGCCGACCATGATCGAGAGCGCGCCGTCGATGGCGCCCTGCTCGCCTCCGCTGACCGGAGCGTCCAGCGCCCGCACGCCGACCGCCGCAGCCGCCTCCGCTACTCGGCGGGCCGTCGCGGGTGCGATCGAGCTCGCGTCGATGAGCAGGGCGCCGCTCTTCGCCGAATCCAGCACTCCGCCCTTCCCGAGTACCACCCCCTCCACATCGGGGGAATCGGGCAGCATGGTGACGACGACATCGGCGCCGTCCACGGCCTCGGCGACACTGTCGGCTCGCCGCCCGCCGTGCTCGACGAGAGCGTCGAGGTTGGTGCGGGAGCGGTTGGAGCCGGTGACGTCGAACCCGGCGTCGACGAGGTTCTTCGCCATGGGCAGTCCCATGATCCCGAGTCCGATGAAGGCGATCTTCTGCATGAGGTTCCTGGATCTGTGCGTGGGTGTGACGGGATGGGAGGAGAAGTCAGGCCGGCTGTGCGGTCCGGCGCGCTGCGACGGAGTCGACCACGAAGCGGGCGCGCTCGCGCAGCTCATCGAGGCTGCCGTCGTTGAAGGCGTCGCGAACGAGATCCCTGCTCAGGCCGATGATCGACGCGCCGGTGTCGAGGTAGTCCGCCGCCTGGCTGATCAGTACGCCGCCGGTGGGGAACAGGGCGATCTCGGGAAGGGGCCCGATGAGTTCGGCGAGGTAGTCGAGGCCGCCGATCGGCCCGACGGGCGACACCTTGACCGCTTCGACACCGAGCTGCCAGGCGTGGACGATCTCCGTCGGGGTGAGGGCGCCGGGAATGAAGGGCACACCGCGCGCGGCCGCGGCGGCGACGAGCTCGGGCGAGGTGATCTGGCTGACCAGGAACTGCGCTCCGGCGTCGATCGCGCCGTCGACCTGGGCGAGAGTGCGCACCGTGCCGGCGCCGACCACCGCGTCGGAGGGCATCCGCCTACGGATGTCCGCGATGACCTGCAGGGCTCCGGGCGTCGTCATCGTGATCTCGACAGCCGGGAAGCCCTCGTCGAACAGCACATCGCAGACGGGGAGGAAGGCGGTCGACTCGGAGGCGCGCAGCACGGCCACGATCGGTCGGTCGCCGAGTCTCTGGGTCAGCTCAGTCATGGGAGGGCTCCTTCGAGAGGGGTGACGGGGCAGTGCGCGCCCGGGTGGAGTCGGTGGCCCCGAGCTGGTCGAGCGCCGCTTCGAGCAGGTCGAGCCGAGCCTCCGATGCCAGACCGGCGTGGTACAGGTGCAGTTCGGTGGCGCCGGCCTCGAGCAGGGCGGACCAGTGCCGGGCGGCCTGCTGGACATCGATCGGGGTGGGGGGCAGGACCGTGCAGTACGCCCCGATGGTGAGCGAGGGATGCACGGACCGAGCGAGTCGTGAGACCTCGGCGACGCTCTCCGGTCCCTGCGCCCAGGCGGCGGCGATGACTCCGTCCAGGTCGCGTGCGTCGTCGAGAAGGGCGCCGAACGGCCCCGTCGCCCAGACCTCGCTCGAGCAGTGCACGGACACCCTCGACGCGCCGGCTGATCGGGCCGCGTCGAGAACGGTCGTCCGGAGCTCGCGTGCGGCCGACTGCCGTGTCTCGAGGAGCACGTCGGCGGTCGTGTCGCCGAGGGCGGCCCGCAGACCGTCGTCGAGCGTCGATGAGGTGCCGGGTGCGCGGGAGAGCGCCTCGCGGACCGAGTGCCGCAGAGCATCCGCCCCGCCCCGTTGGTCGTAGACCGAACAGCATGCCGCGCAGAAGCACACCGACAGCAGCGCCTCGTCGAGAGGGCCGTTGTCGGCTCCCGCGGTCTTCTCGTGCGCGCTCATGTGGCCGAAGCCCATCGGTCCCCCCGCCTCGAGGGTCACGCTGTCGACGCCGGCCAGCGTGACGCACTCGGAGGTCAGCGTCGCGGCGTACAGCCGGACCTCTTCGCTCGACGGGCAGAGCGCGTAGGTGTAGACGTCGCCGAACGCGTTCGTCGTGCACAGGTCGGGCGCGACCGGTGACGACGTACCACCGGCGGCGATACCGTCGGCGTGCGTCAGCGCGAGCCAGGCCCGGCTGGCGAGACCCGCCTGGGCGAGTGCATCGCGAGCCCTGGCGAACGACTCGTGTCCGGCCCAAGCCGCACCGTCGCCGGGCGTGAGACGCTGCCCTGCCCATGCACGCTCCCGGACAGGGACGTAGAGCGCGGCGGTACGGGCCTCGACGACGCGGTGCCCGGGATGACGCGGGGTCGCCGCCCGGACGGAGTGGTAGGCGGCAGCCAGAGTGACGCTCGAGACACCCGACCGCGCGATGCGCCGAGCGGCAGCGGGGTCGCCCACGACGTCCCACGGGTAGAGGTACGCCGTCGAGTCGACCTGCTTGCCTGTCTGGATCGCCGCCATCAGAATCGGGGCAGCGTGGGGTCGTAGTCGGGGTCGATGGAGCGCATGTAGACCGTGTCCTCCCGGGTGGTGCGGCCCGACTCCACGTAGACGCGGTGCTGGCGTTCGAGGGCCTCGAGGTCGAGCTCCACTCCGAGGCCCGGGCCGGTGGGCACGGCGACCGAGCCGTCCCGGATCGCCAGGACGCCGGGCTTCACGATCTCGTCGGCGTGGTTCCACGGGTAGTGCGTGTCGCACGCGTAGGTGAGTGTCGGTGATGCCGCAGCGACGTGCGTCATCGCGGCGAGCGAGATGCCGAGGTGCGAGTTCGAGTGCATCGACAGACCGATGCCGAGCGTGTCGCAGATGGCGCCGAGCTCCCGGGTGTGCCGGAGGCCGCCCCAGTAGTGGTGGTCGCTCAGGATGATCTGCACGGCGTTCTTCTCGAGCGCCTCCTTGATCTGCTCGAACGCGACCACGCACATGTTGGTGGCGAGCGGGATTCCGGCCGACTCCGCCACGGCCGACATGCCGTCGAGGGTGAGCGTCGGGTCCTCGAGGTACTGCAGCACGTCCCGGAGCTCGTCCGCGACCATGAGCGAGGTCTCGACGGTCCAGGCGCCGTTCGGGTCGATGCGCAGCGGAAGGTCGGGGAACGCCTCCGCGAGTGCGCGGATCGCCGCGATCTCCTGCTCGGGCGGGAAGACGCCGGCCTTGAGCTTGATCGACCCGAAGCCGTACTCGTCGATCAACTGCCGCGCCTGCTCCACGATCCCTGCGGGGTCGAGGGCAGCCCCCCATTCGTCGTCGGCCGTGCTGCCGTCGGCCGCCGGATGCCCGGCCCACTTGTAGAAGAGGTATGCGCTGTACGGCACCGCCGTGCGGACAGCACCGCCGAGCAGTTCGCTGACGGGAACTCCGATGATCCTGCCCTGGGCGTCGTGGCAGGCGACATCGATGATCGAGTAGACGACGCGGCGCTGGATGCGTGTCAGGTCGCCGTCGTCGCCGCCCAGCGTCGTGTTGATCGCCGCTTCGATGCCGTTGAGGTCGAAGACGCTGAGTCCGAGGATCGCGGGCTTGACGACCTCGAGCCGGTCGAGGACCTCGCGCTCGCCCGAGCCCTCGCCGAGGCCGACGACGCTGCCGTCGGCGACGACCAGCTGGACGATCGTGCGGAGGGCGAGCGGTTCGTGCACGCCGTTGGAGTTCAGCAGCGCGGGGTCGCGGAAGGCGATCGGCGTGATGACGAGGTCCGTGATGCGGTGCTCCGGCTTGCCGGTGGAGTCGAGCTCGACCGGCTGCCCGTCGGGGGTCGAGGGGGCGGGAGTGAGGATCGTCATGGTCGTCAGCCTTTCGTTGCGCCGGACGTGATGCCGCGGATGAGCGACTTCTGCATGAGCAGGTACACGATGAGGCTGGGGATGAGAGCGAGCAGAGCGCCGAAGAGCAGCACGCCCGGGCCTGTCTGGGCGTCGGTGCGCAGCACGCTCAGTGCCACCGTGAGGGTGTAGTCGCTCGGATCGTTCGCGGCGATCAGAGGCAGCAGGTACTGGTCCCAGATCATCATGAATCCGAAGATCGTCACGACCCCGAGCACCGGCTTGCACAGGGGCAGGATGATCGACCACAGCATCCGGAGCTCGCCGACGCCGTCGAGGCGGGCCGCCTCCTCGATCTCCTGAGGGATGTCCTTCATGAACTCGGTCATGATCAGGATCGAGAACCCCCAGACCGCGACGGGCAGGATCACGCCGAACACGGTGCCACGGAGACTGATGCCGAGCACGGGGATGTTGCCGATGACCTGCGAGAGCGGAATCGCGATGACCTCTTCGGGCAGCATCATCGTCAGCAGGAAGAGCAGCAGCACGATCGACTGTCCGCGGAAGCGGTGCCTGGCCAGCGCGTAGGCGGTCAGGATCGAGATCGCGATCTGCAGCAGGAGCCCGCCGCCGACGATGATCAGCGAGTTGGCGAAGTACCCCCAGATGCCCTTGTCGGCGGCGACCTGGGCGGGCAGGAGCGAGGGATTGTTGGGGAAGAGGCTGACCCTCGTCGAGTCGGTGCTGGCGTCGAAGGCTCCCGAGATGATGGT
>NZ_PSUC01000076.1:0-18237 GCF_002931635.1 Rathayibacter sp. AY2B7
GAGGCCGTCTTCGACCAGATCGAGGCCGACCTGTCGGGGGAGGAGAGCGAGGCCGACCTCGACGACACCCTCTTCACCGTCGCCGAGGTCGTCGAGCACTTCCTCGACTTCCTCACCGACGAGGACCTCTGGACCGGCACCGACGAGGAGCTGGACGAGTGCCAGGCCGTCCTCGACGAGGTCCTCGACCTCGCCGGCTCCTTCGTGGAGGCCGTGCTCGACGACCTCGGCGACGGTGAAGAGGGTGTCGTCGAGGTCGGCCTCGCTCTCCTCCCCCGACAGGTCGGCCTCGATCTGGTCGAAGACGGCCTCGAGCAGCTCGGCGTCGGGCTGGGCGAAGGAGCCGCGCGGGCGCAGGTCGCGGGTCATCGCGAAGAGGTCGGTCAGCACCTCGACGGCCTCGTCGGCCTCGAGGTGCTCGTGCTGCATGCCCACCTCGGCGAGGTGCGAGCGGTACCAGCTGCGGAACCGCACCATCAGCGCGGTCTCGGCCGTGCGGCCGCCGCCCTGACCGCCGGACCCGCCCTGACCGCCTCCGGATCGTCCCTGGTTGCGCTTCTTGCCCATGATTCCTCCGCGACCGCTCCACTCACGACGAAGCGCTCCAGCCTACCCAGTGCGGGCGCGCGGCGGCACGCGCGGTCGCCCCCTGTTCACCCTGTGCGCACCGGGTCCGCTCCCTCTGGTGCGGCCGATCGCCCGAGTCCCGGGATCAGCGCGCTGTGGGAGGCCTCGCCGCCCGGGCCCCTGCCACACGGGCCGCGATGATGAGAAATCTCGCAGCGATCGGGCGGCCAGGCTTGCGCTCGGACCCCTCGCTTCGGTGGAGTGTCCGGATGACCGACACGACGGACACCGCCGAGACCGCTCCCGGGAAGGCCTCGCTCAAGAGGGTGATCACCGGACCGCTGCTGTTCGCCTTCATCGTGGGCGACACCCTCGGAGCCGGCATCTACACCCTGGTGGGCACGATGGCGGAGGACGTCGGAGGAGTGATCTGGCTGCCGCTGCTGATCGCGCTGGTCGTCGCCCTGCTCACCGCGGGCACGTACGCCGAGCTGATCACCAAGTACCCGCACGCCGGAGGGGCGGCGCGATACGTGGACCGCGCGTTCGGGAAGCCGTACCTCTCGTTCCTGATCGGCTTCCTGATGATGGCGTCCGGCATCACGACGGCGGCCTCCCTGGCGAACGCGTTCGCGGGCGACTACCTCGGGGCTCTGCTGGACGTGCCGCCGATCCCGACCGCGATCGTCTTCATCGCGATCCTCACCCTGGTGAACCTGCGCGGGGTGAAGGAGTCGCTGACCGCGAACCTGGTCGCCTCGGTGATCGAGGTGAGCGGACTGGTCATCGTCATCGTCTGCGCCGCGGTCTTCTTCGGCTCCGGCGACGGCGACGCCTCCCGCGTGCTCGAGTTCAACCCCGACGTCGCTCCGCTGCAGGGGGCGTTCGCCGCCTCGATCGTCGCCTTCTTCTCGTTCCTCGGCTTCGAGGCCGCGGCGAACATGGCCGAGGAGGTGCGGAACCCCTCGAAGGTCTACCCGCGGGCCCTCTTCGGTGCGCTGATCACCGCCGCCGTGGTCTATCTCCTGATCGCGCTCGGCGCCGTGATCGTGCTGCCGAACGACGAGCTCGCGGCCTCCAGCGGTCCCCTGCTGGACGTGGTCGCGGCGAGCGGAGTGGCGGTGCCGCCGTGGCTGTTCGGCCTGATCGCGCTGGTCGCCATCGCGAACGGCGCTCTGCTGTTCATGGTCATGGCGTCGCGGGTCGGGTTCGGGCTCGCCACCTCCGGGCTGCTTCCGAGCGCCTTCGGCAAGGTGCTCCCGGGCCGCCGCACGCCGTGGGTGTCGATCGTGGTCGTCGGCGGAGTGACGATGCTGCTCAGCCTCATCGGAGACGTCGGCACCCTCGCCGAGACGACGGTGCTGCTGCTCCTGCTGGTGTTCATCGCGGCGAACGTCTCGGTGCTGGTGCTGAAGAAGGACCGCGTCGACCACGCCCACTACTCCGTGCCGCGCGTGGTGCCGGTGCTCGCGACCATCGCGAGCGTGGTGCTGCTGACGCAGCAGACGGGCGTGGTCTGGCTGGCGACAGCGGGCTACGTGGTCGTGGGGACGCTGCTGTTCCTCGCCACCCGCCTGGGGAAGCGGAAGCACGCGGAGCGGACCCCGGACTGATCCGGGCCGGCGGCGATCCGTCGCGAGCGGCCCGTCCGCGGATCCCGTGCGGGCCGTTCGCGACGGATCGATCGCGGGAGGCGGGCGAGGAGTGGGATCGTGAGGGGATGACCGTCACGCTCGAGCCGATGCCCGCCGCCGCTCTCGCCATCTGGATGCGGGTGCAGCGCTCGGCGTACATCGAGGACCGGATGCGCGCGGGCGACGACGAGGCGGCCGCGACGCGCAACGCCGACGCCTCGTACGAGAAGTACTTCCCGGGCGGCTCCCCCGCCGCCGGGCACGACGTGCTCCTCGTCTCCGAGGACGGCCGCGCGGTCGGGTCGCTCTGGCTCGGCCCGCACCCGAGCGGACTCGAGGGCGTCGGGTACGTCTGGGACGTGCAGATCGACGCCGCCGAGCGCGGCAGCGGCCTCGGCCGGGCGGCGATGCTGCTCGCGGAGTCGCACGTCCGCTCCCGCGGCGGCTCCGCCCTCGCGCTGAACGTGTTCGGCTTCAACACCGCCGCGCGGGCGCTGTACGAGTCGCTCGGCTATGAGACGACCTCCCTGCAGATGCGCAAGCCGCTGGCCTGAACGAGGCTGCTCGACTCCGGGAAGGGGCACGACCCGGTCGCGCAGAACGCCGCACGCCGTGCTCGAGGGCGGACGCCGACGGGCGCCCACCGACGAGCACGGCGGCGGCAGTGGTGGAACCGCCGGGGATCGGCGGGACCCTGCGGTCAGCTCGTGGAGGCGACGGCGGTCGGGTCGCCGGTGCCGGACGGACGCGGGGCGTCACCCGATCCGGTCGCCACCGACGCGCCGGTCGGAACGACGGTGCCGCCGGTCGCCATCCCCCGGCCGAAGGCCTGGCCCTGGAGGATCGCGCCGAGGTCGACGCCGGTCGCCGACCTGACGCTGTCGAACGTCGCGGCGAGACCCGCCGCCTGCTCGCGCGCGATGTGGGTGCCGGCGGTGTCGCCGCCGATCAGCGTCACCGAGCCGACGTTCTGGTAGCCCTTCGCGAACTCGGCCATGAGCGAGGGCAGCTGCCCGATGAGCTCGCGACCCAGGATCGCCTCCTGGTTCTCGCGGAGCGCCTCCGCCTCGGCCGCGATGGCCGCCGCGCTCGCCTCGCCCTTCGCGCGGATGGCCTCCGCCTCGGCGGTCGCGTTCGCGCGCAGCGCCTCGGCCTCGGCGCCCGCCTTGGCCCGCAGTGCGTGGGCCTCGGCCTCGGCGCGGGCGCTCACGGCGGCGGCCTCGGCGGCGGCGGACGCCTGGCGCGCCTCCGCCTGGCGCTGGACGGCGTAGGCCTCGGCGTCCGAGACCTGCTGCGCGACCTGGCGGTCCGTCTCGGCCTTCTTCTCGCGTCCGTAGGCGTCGGCGTCGGCCTCGGTCTGACGGCGGTACTTCTCGGCGTCCGCGACGCGCTTGACGTCGGCGTCGAGCTCGGCCTGCCGGTTCTCGGCGCGCTGCACGAGGACGGCCTGCTCGCGCTCGGCGCGGGCCAGGTTCTCGGCCTGCTCGGCCTCGGCGTTGGCGCGGCCGACCTCGGACTTCGCGGCGGCGGTGTTCTTGTCGTAGGCGGTCTGCTCGATCAGGTTCGCCTCGTCCGTGGCCAGCTGGCGCGCCTTGACCTCGCGGGCCGCGTTGATCCGCGCGACGTCGGCCTCGCGGCGGACGCGCTCGATCTCCTGCGCTCCGAGCGCCTCGATGTAGCCGTTGCGGTCGGTGACGCCCTGGATCGCGAAGGAGTCGAGGACGAGGCCCTGGGCGAGCAGGTCGCCCTTGATGCCCTCGGCGATCTCGTCTCCCAGCTTCTGCCGGTCCTGCATGACCTCCTCGACGCTGAGCTTCGCGACGACGCCGCGGAGGGCGCCCTCGAGCTGCTCGGTGGTGAAGACGTCGATCGACTGGTCCTGCGACGCGAAGCGCTCGGCGGCGGCGCGGACCTGGTCGGCCGTGGACCCGATCTTGACCAGGGCGACGCCCGCGAGGTGGATGGTCACGCCGTTCTTTGTCTGCGCGACCGGCTCCATCTTGATCTGGCGGGAGCGCAGCGAGATGCGGTCGGACCGCTGGGTCAGCTTGTTCACGAACGCGCCGCCGCCGGTGATGACGGTCATGTTCGAGGTGAGGCCGTCCTCGCCCTTCTGCTTCTTTCCGACGATCACGATCGCCTCGTCGGCCTGCGGCACCTGGTACCAGGCGCGGAAGAGGAAGAAGCCGATGAGGGCGATCAGCAGGAGTGCGCCGACGGCGACTCCGGCGAGGACGATCCAGAGGAGATCCGGTTCCATGGGCGGGCGACCTTTCGTCCGACCCGCGCGACGCGGGTACCTGAGAGACGTACAGGTTCCATCGTGTCACAGCGCCGCGGACGGCCGCGTCGGCCGGAGGGGGGATACTGCGGACGCCGCCGAGAGCGGTTCACGCGGGGGCGGGCCCGCAGGAGGACGCCACGAACGAGGGCGTCGCGCGGAATGCCGCGGAAGAGATCAGTGCTGGGGTACCTGGACTCGAACCAAGAACAACTGAACCAGAATCAGCCGTGTTGCCAATTACACCATACCCCAATGGCCATCCGGAGGTGATCCCGGGACCAGGCGGCGACCGGATCGAGACCCGAGCGCCGAGAGACGACAGTACCCTACGCGAGCATCCCGCTCAAATCGAGCCGCGGACCACGGTGCCCTCCGACTCCGGAGCGGCTTCGCCGAGGCGGGCGCGCACGAGGTCGCGGTTGAGCGCGGAGGCGACCTGCGCTCCCGATCCCGCGGCGACGATCAGCTGCTGGGGGCCCGGAGGGGTGACCTCGCCGGCGGCGTAGAGGCCGGGGACGGAGGTGCGGCCGCCTGCGTCGACGCGGAGGAAGCCGTCGGCGTCGCGGTCGGGACCGGCCGCGTCGAGGTAGTCCAGCGCGGGCGTCCAGACGGGGCGGACGAACGCTCCCGTGCGCGGGACGACGTCGCCGTCGACCAGGCGGACGCCGGTCATCTCGGCGCGCTCCCCTGCGAGGTCGGCGACCGGGCGCCGGTCGACGCGGATGCCGATCGAGGCGAGCAGCGACTCGTCGGCGTCGCTCACCGTCCCGACTCCGTTGGTGAAGACGATCAGATCCGTCGACCACTGCGAGAGGAGCATGGCCCGCTCCGCGAGGTCGTCGGTCTCGCCGATCAGGGCGAGCGCCTCCCCCGCCTTCTCGTAGCCGTCGCACTCCATGCAGCTGTGCACGGCGGTGCCGTAGTAGGCGCGCAGGCTCGGGAGCGCGGGCGGCGTCTCGAGCAGTCCCGCGGCGACCACGACGGCGGTGGCGACGACGGAGCGGTCCGCGCTGCCGCGCACGCCGCGCGCGCCGACCACGAACTCGCCGCCGGAGCGCTCGACCGACGTGACGAGGGCGTTGTGCACCTCGGCGGCCTCGTAGCGCTCGAACTCCTCGCGGCCGAGGCGGCGCAGCTCGAGCGGCGAGATGCCGTCGCGGGTGAGGAACCCGTGCGAGTGCAGGGTCGCGGCGTTCCGCGGGCGGTTGCTGTCGAGCAGCAGCACGCTGCGGCGCGCCCGGACGAGGTTGAGCGCGGTCGAGAGCCCGGCGGGGCCCCCGCCGATCACGACGACGTCGTAGCGTCCGCCGACCGTCTCCGCCACGGTCAGGCCTGCCGGGAGGTGCCGAGGTGAGCGCCCAGGCGGTCGAGGCGGGCGATCGACTCCTGCTTGCCGAGGATCTCCATCGACTCGAACAGCGGCGGCGAGACGCGGCGTCCGGAGACCGCCGTGCGCAGCGGCCCGTAGGCGATGCGGGGCTTGAGGCCGAGGCCCTCGATCAGCGCGGAGGCGAGCGCCTCCTGGATCGAGGCCGTCAGCCACTCGGACGCGGGGACGAGCTCGAGGGCGCCGATCGAGGCGGCGAGCACCTCGCCGGCGTTCGCGGGCAGGCCCTTCAGCGCGTCCTCGTCGTACTCGAGCGCGTCGGACGCGGTGAAGAGGAACCCGAGCATGCCGGGGGCCTCCCCGAGCAGGCCGATCCGCTCCTGCACGAGGGGTGCGGCGGCGTCGAGCACGGCGCGCTGCTCGGCGGTCGGCTCGCCCGCGAGCACTCCGGCCGCCACGAGGTACGGGATCGTCCGCTCGGTGAAGTCGTCGACGGCCAGGAGGCGGATGTGGTCGCCGTTGATCGACTCGGCCTTCTTGAGGTCGAAGCGGGCCGGATTGGGGTTCACGTCGGCGACGTCGAAGGCGGCGACCATCTCGTCGATCGAGAAGACGTCGCGGTCGTGCGTGAGCGACCAGCCGAGCAGGGCGAGGTAGTTGACCAGGCCCTCCGGGATGAAGCCGCGGTCGCGGTGGTGGAAGAGGTTCGAGGACGGGTCGCGCTTGGAGAGCTTCTTGCTGCCGTCGCCCATCACGTAGGGGAGGTGCCCGAAGCGCGGGACGAAGGTCGTCACTCCGATGTCGATCAGCGCGTGGTACAGCGCGATCTGCCGGGCGGTCGAGGGGAGGATGTCCTCGCCGCGCAGCACGTGGGTGATCTGCATGATCGCGTCGTCGACCGGGTTCACCAGCGTGTAGAGCGGCTGGCCGTTGGGGCGCACCACGACGAAGTCGCTGAAGGAGCCGGCGGGGAACGTGATCGGGCCGCGGACCAGGTCGTCGAAGGACAGGTCGGCGTCCGGCACGCGCAGGCGCAGCGCCGGGGCGCGGCCCTCGGCGCGGAAGGCGGCGCGCTCCTCCTCGGTGAGATCGCGGTCGTGGTTGTCGTACCCGTGCTGCTTCGCGCGGCCGGCCGCCTCGTTGCGCGCGTCGATCTCCTCGGCCGTGGAGTAGCTCTCGTAGAGGTGCCCCGAGGCCGTCAGGCGCGCGATCACGTCGAGGTAGACATCGGTGCGCTCGGACTGCCGGTACGGGCCGTGCGGGCCGCCGACTCCGACGCCCTCGTCCCAGTCGAGCTTCAGCCAGCGCAGCGCGTCGAGGATCTGCTCCACGCTCTCCTCGCTGTCGCGGGCGGCGTCCGTGTCCTCGATGCGGAAGACGAACGTGCCGCCGGTGTGGCGCGCGTACGCCCAGTTGAACAGGGCGGTGCGGATGAGGCCGACGTGCGGGGTCCCGGTCGGCGAGGGGCAGAAGCGGACGCGGACGTCGCTCCCGGTCGCGGTCGTGAACGGGTGCGCGTCCGGCGCGCTTTCCAGGGGCGGGGTGAGCTCAGACATACGGGGCCGATCCTACCGGCGGGAGGCGGTGCGGCGCCCGGGATCGCGGGGGCCGTGGCGCCTCAGCGCCGGGCACGGTGCGCGCCTCGCGGCCACTGCTTCTACCGGACAGCACTGCTCCGAGTCAACGGACTCCCCGAGGGAGCAGGAGCAGTGGTGCGCTGACCCCGGGCCTCTCGTCGAGAGAGCCCGAGCGCCGCACCGCAGGCCGCGCCGGGCCTCCGCGCGAGCGTGCCCGGAAGGAGCACTGATGAGCACGATCGATCTCGACCCCCGCACCGACCGACCGAGCGTCCTCACCGAGGCGGCGCGGGAGGAGAAGGACGCCCGCACGCTCTCGCTCTTCCAGGCCGCGGTGAGCGCGGAGGCCGCCGAGGGCGCGCGCATCCGCGAGCGCATCGTGCTCGACCACCTGGGCCTGGCCGAGGCCATGGCCCGCCGGGTCTCCCGGAGCGGAGGCGACTGGGCGGATCTGCGCCAGGTCGCCTACGTGGGCCTCGTGAAGGCCGCCCGCCGCTTCACTCCCGAGCGCGGCGACAGCTTCGCCGCGTTCGCCGTCCCCACGATCACCGGCGAGCTCAAGCGCCACCTCCGCGACCTCGGCTGGATGATCCGGCCGCCGCGCGGCGTGCAGGAGCTGCACCGCCGCTCCGCCGTCGTCGCCGACGAGCTCGCGCAGGAGCTCGGCCGTCACCCCACCGACCAGGAGATCGCCCGCCGCCTCGGAGTGGACGCGGCGGAGGTGGCCGACGCGCGCCTCGCGGGGCATCCGCTCTCCCTCGACGAGACCGCGGGCGAGGGCGGCGTCGGCCTGGGCGACACCCTCGGCGGCGAGGACGAGCGCCTGCTCGAGATCGACCGGCGGCACGGGCTCGCCGAGGCCCTCGCCGAGCTCGAGGAGGGCCAGCGCGAGCTCCTGCGGATGCGCTTCGTCGAGGAGCGCACCCAGCAGCAGATCGCCGACGCGCTGGGAACGACGCAGATGCAGGTCTCGCGCCTACAGCGGCGGATCCTCGCGCAGCTCGCAGACAGGCTCGGCGCCCCCTCGCGCAGCCATCAGCCGCGCGCTCCCCGGGCCCGCGTGGCCACGGTCACTCCGGTCCGACCGGCGACGCGGCTGAAGTCCGCCTGAGGTGGGCCTCGGCACGCGACGGGAGCGATGCGAGGGCGGCGAGGACGTCGTCGACCTGGACCGCGAGCAGCGCCGGATCCGGCTCGGCGGAGAAGACGTCGCCTCGGCGGAGGGAGGCGTCGGTCAGCACGACGTGCGGACCCGAGGCCGGAGGACCCCAGGCCTCGGGCGGTGCCGGACCGAAGATCACGACCGAGGGGACGCCGTACGCGGAGGCGAGGTGCGCGGCTCCGGTGTCGACGGTCACCACGACCTCGGCGGCCGCGACGACCGCGGCGAACCCGCTGAGCGCGAGCTCCCCCGCCAGCACCTCGCCCGTGCCTGCGAGCTCGGCGACGCGGCGGGCGCGGTCGGCCTCGTTCGCGCCTCCGGTGTAGACGACGCGGTGCCCCTCGGCAGTGAGGGAGCGCGCCACCGCGGCGAAGCGCTCCTCCGGCCACTCGCGCGAGCCGTAGAAGGCCCCGATGTGCACGACGGCGGCTCCGGGTGCCGGCGCGGGCTCCTCGGGGACGGCGATCGCGACGTCCTCGGGGTCGGCGTCGAGACCGATGGAGTTCACCAGGCGGGCCCAGCGGGCGCGCTCGAGCTCGCCGTCGATCCAGAGCGGACGCGGGTCTCCCGGGCCCGCACCCGGGTCCAGCGCCGGGACGCGGAACTCGAGCGTGCGCTCGGGCGCGATCTCGCGCAGCCGCAGCCGCGACTCCGGGCCGTTGCCGTGGAGGTTCACGCCGAGCTCGACCCGGCCGGCGGCCATCGGCAGCGGGTCGTCGAGTCCGTGGAGGGTGGGCACGAGCGCGTCGAGGCCCTCGACCAGATCGACGATCGGCTCGAGCCAGGGCGTGGTCGCCATGATCAGCCGGTGCTCCGGGAAGCCGCGGCGCAGTGCCTTCAGCGCCGGGACCGCGACGAGCAGGTCGCCGAGCTTGAGAGCGCGCAGCGCGAGGATCTCCGGAGTCCCGTCCGGGGCGGTGAGAGCGCGCACGGCGCCTCCTTCCTGTCGGAGTCCCCGTACCCCGCTGCGCGCGCCTCAGACGCGCCGCCCGCAGATGCGAGCGACGCGCCCGGACGGACCGACTTCTCCGGGAGGGGGTTTACATCCCCGGTCGAGGGGTACGAGGAGAAGGTGAACGACTCCTCCTCCCGGAGCGCCGACGAGCGCACGAGGGCCCCGCGGCTGCGGGGGATCCTCTTCGACCGCGATGCGACGCTCGTGGTCGACGTGCCCTACAACGGCGACCCGGCGCAGGTCTCCCCGATGCCCACCGCCCTCGCGGCGGTCGAGCGGGCGCGCGAGGCGGGACTGGTTCTGGGCGTGGTCACCAACCAGTCCGGGATCGCCCGCGGGATCATCGACCGCGGCCAGGCCGACGCGGTGAACCGGCGCGTGGACGAGCTCTTCGGCGGCTTCGACGTGTGGATGCTCTGCCCGCACGGCCCGGAGGACGGCTGCTCCTGCCGGAAGCCCCGGCCCGGCATGGTGCTCGGCGCCGCCGAGCAGCTGGGACTGCCGGCCAGCTCGCTCGCCGTGATCGGCGACATCGGGGCCGACGTCGGCGCCGCCGCCGCGGCCGGCGCCCGTGGAGTGCTGGTTCCGACTCCGATCACCCGCGCCGAGGAGGTGGACGCCGCTCCGCTGCAGGCGGCGACGCTCCTCGAGGCGGTCGAGCTGCTGCTCGCGATGCAGCCCGACGAGGACGCCGAGTGAGGCGCCGCGTGCTCGTCGCCCGCCTGGACAGCGCGGGAGACGTCCTGCTGTGCGGACCCGCCGTCCGCGCGATCGCGGCCGACGCCCAGGTGCTGCTGCTGAGCGGTCCGCAGGGAGCGCCCGCGGCCGCGCTGCTGCCGGGTCCCTCCTCCGTCCGCACCTGGTGGTGCCCGTGGATCGGCGACGCCTCCCGCCCCGTCGACGCCGAGCTCGTCGACGAGCTGCGAGCGATCGTCGAGGAGTTCGCGCCGGACGAGGCCGTGATCCTCACCTCCTTCCACCAGTCGCCGCTGCCGCTGGCCCTGCTGCTCCGCCTCGCCGGTGTCGCCCGCATCACGGGCGCCTCGGTCGACTTCGCGGGCGCTCTGCTCGATGTGCGCCTCGTCCCGGGCGAGACCCTCGAGGAGGACCAGCCGGAGCCGGAGCGCGCGCTCGCGATCGCGGCGGCGGCCGGCTTCGCGCTGCCCGCCGGCGACGACGGACGGCTCCGCGTGCGCCGCGAGGGCGTGCTGCCCGCCGCTCTCGAGGGGATCGGCCCCTACGCGGTCGTGCACCCCGGGGCAGCCGTCCCCGCCCGCGCCTGGCCGGCGGCGAACGCGGCCCGCGCCGTCGAGCTGCTGGCGGACGCGGGCCTCGCTGTCGTCGTCACCGGCGGCCCGGGCGAGCGCTCCCTCACGGCCGAGGTCGCGGGCTCCCGCGGCATCGACCTCGGCGGGGCGACGGACTTCGCCGGCGCCGCCGAGGTGCTGGCCGGCGCCGACGTCGTGATCTGCGGCAACACCGGCCCCGCGCACCTCGCCGCCGCGGTCGGCACCCCCGTGGTGAGCCTCTTCGCGCCGGTCGTCCCGGCCGTGCGCTGGGCGCCCTACGGCGTCCCGGTCGCGCTGCTCGGCGACCAGGAGGCGCCCTGCGCCGGCTCGCGCGCCCGCGTGTGCCCCGTCCCCGGCCATCCGTGCCTCGCGGGGGTGAGCGCCGAGGAGGCGGTCGCCGCCGCCCTCCGACTCCGACCCACGACTTCCCCGAGAGAGGCCATCGCATGAGGATCCTGCTCTGGCACGTGCACGGCGGCTGGGCGGACGCCTTCGTCCGCGGCGCCCACACCTACCTGCTCCCCACGACTCCGGCCCGCGACGGCTGGGGCCTGGGCACCGGCGGCCGCGACTGGCCGAGCGCCGTCGAGATCGCCCCCGAGGAGCTGCACGACGCCGACGTCGACGCGGTCCTCCTCCAGAGGCCCGAGGAGCTCGCCGAGGCCGAGCGCCTGCTCGGGCGACGCCTCGGCCGCGACGTGCCCGCCGTCTACGTGGAGCACAACACCCCCCGCGGGGACGTGCCGGACAACCGCCACCCGCTCGCCGACCGCGACGACCTGCTGATCGTCCACGTCACCCACTTCAACGCCCTGATGTGGGACACCGGATCGACGCGGACGACGGTGATCGAGCACGGGATCCACGACCCGGGTCCCCTCTACACCGGCGAGCTGCCGCACTTCGGCGTGGTCGTCAACGAGCCCGTCCGCCGGGGCCGGGTCGCCGGGACCGACCTGCTCCCCCGCTTCGGCGCGGTCGCTCCGCTGGACGTCTTCGGGATGAAGACCGACCGGCTCGCCGAGCTGCCGGGCCTGGAGGACGTGACGGTCCTCGGCGACGTCCGCACCCAGGCGATGCACGCGGCCCTGGCCCGCCGCCGGGTCTACCTGCACCCGTTCCGCTGGACCTCCCTCGGCCTCGCGCTGCTGGAGGCGATGCACCTCGGGATGCCCGTCGTCGCGCTCGACGTGACGGAGGCGGGGCGCGCCGTCCCGCCCGAGGCCGGAGCGGTCTCGAACGACCTCGACGCCCTCGTCGCCTCGGCCCGGGCACTCGTCGAGGACCCGGAGCGCGCCGCCCGCGCCGGCGCCGTCGCCCGCGAGGCCGCGCTCGCGCGCTACGGCCTCGCCCGGTTCCACCGCGACTGGGACGAGGTCCTCGCCGACCTCCCCGGACGCCGGTCGCCGGAGGCCGCTCTGGAAGGGAGCACCCGATGAAGCAGCACCTCTCCGCCGCGCCCGCGCTGACGATCGCCATGGTCTCGGAGCACGCGAGCCCGCTGGCGACCCTCGGCGGCGTCGACGCCGGCGGCCAGAACGTCCACGTGGCGGCGCTCGCCGACGCGCTCGCCCGCCGCGGCCACCGCGTCGTCGTCTACACCCGCCGCGACGACCCCTCCCTCCCCCGGCGCGTGCCCTTCACCTCGGGAGTCGAGGTCGTGCACATCGACGCCGGGCCGCCGCGCCGGGTGTCCAAGGACGAGCTGCTGCCCTTCATGGGCGACTTCGCCGTCGACCTCGCCGAGGAGTGGCTGCAGGAGCGGCCGGACCTCGTGCACAGCCACTTCTGGATGTCCGGGGTCGCCGCGCTCGACGCCTCCGAGCGGGTGGAGCGCGCCACCGGGCGGCGCGTGCCCGTCCTCCACACCTTCCACGCGCTGGGCGTGGTCAAGCGCCGCCAGCAGGGCGCGCTCGACACCAGCCCCGAGGAGCGCGCCTGGCTCGAGCCCGGAGTGGGCCAGAAGGCCGACGGCGTCGTCGCCACCTGCTCGGACGAGGCCTTCGAGCTCAAGGGGCTCGGCGTGCCGACCTCGCGCATCTCGGTGGTGCCCTGCGGAGTCGACATCGACCGGTTCTCGGTCGAGGGCCCGGTCGCGTCCCGCGGCGAGCGCTCGCGGCTGATGACCATCGGACGCCTGGTGCCGCGCAAGGGCATGGGCATCGCGATCGAGGCGCTCGCGCACCTGGTCGCGGCCGGCCACGACGCCGAGCTCGTCGTCGTCGGGGGCTCCGGCTCCGGCGACGCGCTGACCGCGGACCCCGAGTACCAGCGGCTGCACGGCGTGGCCGAGAGCCTCGGCGTCGCGGACCGCGTCGACTTCGTCGGCCAGCTCTCGCAGACCGAGATGCCCGCGATGCTCCGCTCGGCCGACGTCGTGGTCTGCGCGCCCTGGTACGAGCCGTTCGGCATCACTCCGCTCGAGGCGATGGCCTGCGGCGTGCCGGTCGTCGCCTCCTCCGTGGGCGGCCTGATCGACACCGTGGTCGAGGACGTCACCGGGGTCCACGTGCCTCCGCGCGACCCGGTCGCTCTGGCCGCCGCCCTCGGCTCGCTGCTGGAGGACCCCGACCGCGCCCGCGCCTACGGGGCCGCCGGCCGCGAGCGCGTCGAGTCCCGCTACTCCTGGGACCGCGTCGCCGCCGACACCGAGCGCGCCTACGTCACGACCCTCGCCGGCCTCGGCGACGAGTCGCTCCTCACCGGCGCCACGAGCGCACCCTCATCCCCCACCACCCGGAAGGCGGCTCCGCGACGATGACCATCGACACCGCGACCATCGACACCGTTCTGGACACCCCGGCCGACGCCGCCCGGCGCCTCGTCGACGACCACGTGGCGCGCGCGCTCGACGCGGTCGCGCAGCTGGAGCGCCACTCCGACAGGATCGCCGCCTGGGGCGTCGAGCTCGCCGACCGCCTGCACTCCGGCGCGCGCCTGCTCGCCGCGGGCAACGGCGGCTCCGCGGCCGAGGCGCAGCACCTCACCGCCGAACTCGTCGGCCGCTTCGACGGCGACCGCGTCCCCTTCTCCGCCATCTCGCTGCACGCCGAGACGTCGAGCCTGACCGCGATCGGCAACGACTACGGCTTCGACCACGTGTTCTCGCGCCAGGTCACCGCGCACGCCCGGGCGGGCGACGTCGTGGTCCTGCTCTCCACCAGCGGACGCAGCGCGAACCTCCTCCACGCCGCGGAGGCCGCCCGTGCGGCGGGCGCCCGCTCGTGGGCGCTGACCGGCGAGGGGCCGAACCCGCTCACCGAGCTCTGCGACGAGGCGATCGCCCTCGAGGGCCACGGCTCCAACGTGCAGGAGGCGCAGCTGGTGCTCGTGCACGCGCTCTGCCGGGCCTTCGAGCACCGGATCCGCGCGCGGACGGCGGCCGCCGCGTGAGCCGCCTGCGCCTCGTCGTCGTCGGTGACGTGATGCTCGACGTCGACCTCTCCGGACCCGCCGAGCGGCTGAGCCCGGACGCCCCCGTCCCCGTGGTCGACGTGTCGGCCCGCAGCGCCCGCGCCGGCGGTGCCGGGCTGGTCGCCCGGATGCTCGCCCGCGACGGGCACGAGGTGACGCTGGTGACCGCGCTCGCCGAGGACTCGGATCCGGACGTGGCGGAGCTCCGCGCCGAGCTGTCCGGCGTCCGCCTGGTCGCCGGGCCCTCGGGAGCGCCGACGCCGGTGAAGACCCGCGTCGCCGCCTCCGGCCAGGCCGTCGTGCGGATCGACCGCGGCTGCGAGACGCCGCCCGTCCCCGGCGTCACCGACGCCATGCTCGCCGCGCTCGCCGACGCCGACGCCGTGATCGTCGCCGACTACGGCCGCCGCCTGACCGAGGAGCCGTCGCTCCGCACGGCGCTCGACGCGCTCACCGTGCCGCTGGTGTGGGATCCGCACCCGCGCGGCTCGCAGCCGGTCGCCGCCACCTCCCTCGCCACCCCGAACCTGGCCGAGGCCACCGCATTCTCGGGAGCCGTCGGCCGCGGAGTGACGCGCGCCGAGTCCGCCGCGACCACCCTCCTCGAGCGCTGGGGCTGCGGTGCGGTCACCGTGACGATGGGATCCTCCGGCGCCCTGCTGCGCTCCCGCGGCGCCGGCGTCCCGGTCGTCGCACCGGCCGTCGCCGTGCCGCCCACCGACCCGTGCGGCGCAGGCGACCGGTTCGCCGCCTCCGCCGCCGTCGCCCTCGCCGAGGGTGCGAGCACGTCGGAGGCGGTGCAGGCGGCGGTCGCCGCAGCCGGCGCCTACCTCCTCGCGGGAGGGGTCGCCTCCCTCTCCGCTCCCGCCGACCCCGCACCCCTCCACGGCGGCGGGGTGGACGCCCTGCGCGTCGCCGAGTCCGTCCGCGCGGCAGGAGGAACGGTGGTCGCGACGGGCGGCTGCTTCGACCTGCTCCACGCCGGCCACGCCCGCACCCTCTCCGCAGCACGCGCTCTCGGCGACTGCCTGATCGTCTGCCTCAACTCGGACGACTCCGTCCGGCGCCTCAAGGGCGCGGCACGGCCGATCATCCCCGAGGACGACCGCGTCGACCTGCTGCTCGCGCTCGAGTGCGTCGACGCCGTGCTGGTCTTCGGCGAGGACACGCCGGACGAGGCGCTGCGCCGCATCCGCCCCGACGTCTGGGTGAAGGGCGGCGACTACTCCGCCGAGTCCCTCCCCGAGACGGCGACGGTGGCGGAGTGGGGCGGCCGGGTCCTGACCGTGCCGTACCACCCGGGCCGCTCGACCACCCATCTCGCCGCCGCGCTCGCGCGCGTCGGCTGACCCGCGGCCCACGAGGCCCGCAGACCACCCCCGGAAGGAAACCATGAGCACCACTCCCACCCCCATCGGCCGCGTCCTGATCACCGGAGGAGCCTCCGGGCTCGGTGCGGCCGTCGCCGCCGCGGTCGCCGCCGCCGGCGGCACGCCGATCGTGCTCGACCGCGACGTCTCGTCGGTGAAGGAGGGCGTCGCCGCCTACCAGGTCGACGTCGCGAAGACCCGCGAGGCCGAGGAGGCGGTCGTCGAGATCGCCCGCGAGCACGGCGGGCTCGACGCCGTCGTGACCGCGGCCGGCATCGACCGCTGCGGCCGCCTCGTCGACGTGGAGCCGGAGGAGTGGGAGCGCGTCATCTCCGTCAACCTCCTCGGCACCGCGGCCGTCGTCCGGGCGGCCCTGCCCTTCCTCACCGAGACCCACGGCCGCGTCGTCACCGTCGCCTCCTCACTCGCGATCAAGGCCGTCTCGGACGCGACCGCGTACTGCGCCTCGAAGTTCGGCGTGCTCGGCTTCACCCGCGCGCTCGCGGCCGAGACCAAGGGCGAGATCGGCGTGACCACGCTGATCCCGTCGGGCATGAAGACGCGCTTCTTCGACGACCGCGACGAGCAGTACAAGCCGGGTCCGGACGCGCTGCTGAACGACCCGGAGAACGTGGCGAACGCCGTCATGTTCGTCCTCGGCCAGCCGCGCGGCTGCGAGGTCCGCGAGCTCGTCATCACGCACGAGGAGGAGCCGTCCTGGCCGTGATCCGCTGATCCGGGCGCGCCCCGGATCCCCCGCCGCGAGACGCCACCTCGGTCCGCACGCCCCGGCGCGTCGCGTACCGAGGCGGCGTCTCGCGGTTCAGCGGGTGGAGGCGAGCACCCCGCGGACGTCCTCGAGCACGGCCTCGACGCGCACGTCGCCGACGAATGTGACGTCGTGCTCGCAGCGCGGAGCGGTCCAGCCGACCTGCGTGGCGTCGCGCCCGCAGACCGGGCAGTGCGTGGTCCAGCTCAGCTGCACCCGGTGGCGCTGCCGCCCGAGGGCCGCGGCGTTGATCGCGTTGCCCACCCAGAAGATCCCGACCGTCGGAGCGCCGACCGCGGCGGCGAGATGGCGGGGTCCGGAGTCGTTGCCGAGCACGAGATCGGCGAGCGAGAGCAGCGGAGCGAGGTCCGGGAGGTCCACGACGCCCGCCCAGGAGACCGCTCCCGGCGCTCCGGCGACGATCTCGTCGGCGGCGGGCACGTCCGAGGCGTCGCCCACCACCAGCACGCGCGCGCCGTCCGCCAGCAGCTCCGTCGCCACGGCGGCGAAGGAGGCGGCGGGCCAGCGGCGGCGGGGATCGGTCGCGCCGGGGTGGATCAGCACCAGCGGGCCGCCCGCGGGCAGCGCCGCGGCGAGGCGGTCCCGCCGCTCCGGATCCACGGCGAGCGCCGGCTCGAGGCGGGTCGCGGGCGCTCCTGCCAGCCCGACGATCTCGAGCGCCCGCAGCATCTCGTGCTGGTAGTAGACGTAGGGGATCGTGCGCTCGAGCTCCGCGGCGTCGTCGGTGCGCGACCCGATCGTGTGGCGCGCGCCGAGGCGCTGGAGGAACGGGTTGGAGTAGCGCCCGCCGCCGTGCAGCTGCACGGCCAGGTCGAAGCGGCGCGCGCGCATCCGCTCGGTGAAGTCCTCGACGACCCGGGGGTCCTCCCCCTCTCCGTCGCGGACACCCTGCGCCACCGGCAGGATCTCGACGTCGGCGATCGGCGACTCGACGCCCGTCAGCAGGACCCGGTGCGCGGGCGTCCCGAGCAGGGTGATCTCGGCCCCCGGGTAGGCGGCCGCGAGGGCGTCGACGGCGGGCAGCGCGAACAGCAGGTCGCCGAGTCCGCCGCCGCGCAGGACGGCGATCCTCTCGACTCCGGCGAAGGGCTCTCGGAGGGGGGCGATGGCGACCACGACGGGTTCCTCTCAGGTGCGGAGGGCGCGCGGGCGCCGCTCCGGGGACGGTGCACTCCTCCACTTCCCCGCCGGGGCCGATCCGAAACCGGATCGGGGGCGAGCCCGTCGCCGATCCGGGGGCGGATTCCGGAGGCGGCGTGTCTAGGCGCGCACCGCCCGGGTACCGGACGGATGCGTCCGCCACTCCGCGGGCGCCCCCGACCGAGAGGTGACCGTGACCATCGACATCACGACCCCCGCCACGACCGCCGCCGACGCCGTCCGCCGCGCGCGGACCGCGTTCCCCGCGTGGGCCGCCACCGCGCCCGCCGAGCGCGGCGCCCTGCTCCGTGCCGCCGCCCACCGCGTGGCCGAGCGCGAGCAGGAGCTCGCCGACCTCAACACGCAGGAGACGGGCAAGCCCGCCGGCGACGCGCTGGGCGGCGTGCGCGCCGGTGTCGACACGCTGCTCCAGTACGCCGAGCTCGGCCCGCTTCACCGCGGGAGGAGCCTGCGCGGAGCGGCCCTCAACGTCGATCTGGCCCTGCCGCACCCGCGCGGTGTCGTGCTCGCCCTCACTCCGTGGAACGACCCGGTCGCCGTCGCCGCGGGCCTCCTGGGCGCCGCGATCGTCTCCGGGGATGTCGTCGTGCACAAGCCGAGCGAGCGCAGTCCGGGCACGGGCGCCCTCTTCACGAGCATCCTCGCCGAGGCGCTGCCCGAGGGCGTGCTGACCCTGGTCGAGGGTGACGGGGCGGTCGGCGACGAGC
>NZ_PSUC01000077.1:0-17927 GCF_002931635.1 Rathayibacter sp. AY2B7
ACCATCGTGATCTCGGGCCAGCTCGGCGACTGCGGCGAGGTGCTGATGTCGGGCCTGCGCGAGCGCGTCTACCTGCGCACCCACCCGCTCGCCACGCGGCACCTGACGATCCACACATCGGACCTGGGCGAGCTGGCCGGCGTGATCGGCCTCGCCCTGACGACAGCCGACCAGGTCTTCAGCCGCGAGCGCTTCGACCGCGAGGCGAGCGCCGAGAGCCCCCGCGCGGCGGCCGCCGCGAGCTGAGCGGGAGCGCCCTGCCGCGCCCGGCAGCGGCGGGACCGGCGTGAGCGACCCCCTCCGCCCCGCGCACTGTTACGCCCGGCGACGAAGGGTTACGCCGGGCGACGCGGGCCGGGACGGGCGGGCCCGCGGTGCTCCATCATCGTGTCCGGGACGACGCGGAGAGGCCGCGGCCGCCCGACCCGTCCGAAGGAACGCGATGATCCGGCTCGAGCAGCTCAGCAAGTCGTACGGTCCGGCGACCGTGCTCGACCGCCTCGACTTCTCGGTCGCGACCGGCGAGATCTTCGCCGTCGTCGGCCCGAGCGGTGCGGGCAAGAGCACGCTCGCCGCCTGCGTGAACCTCCTGGAGCGGCCCACCTCGGGCACGGTCGTCGTCAACGGGGAGGCGCTCTCGCAGCTCTCGGAGGAGCGGCTGCGCGTCGCCCGCCGTCGCATCGGCACCGTCTTCCAGTCCGACGGACTCTTCAGCCGCCGCACGGCCGAGCAGAACGTGGCCCTTCCGCTGGAGTACCTCGGCGTCACCGCCGCCGAGACGAAGCGGCGCGTCGCGGAGCTGCTCGAGCGCGTCGGCCTCTCGGACCGCGCGCGCTACTACCCGCACCAGCTCTCCGGTGGTCAGCGCCAGCGCGTCGGCATCGCCCGCGCGCTCGCCCTCCGCCCCTCGGTGCTGCTCTCGGACGAGGCCACCTCGGGCCTCGACCCCGCCTCGACCACCGCGATCACCACGCTCCTGAAGGAGCTGCGCGACGACCTGGGACTCTCGATCCTCTTCATCACCCACGAGATGGAGACGGTGCGCCAGGTGGCCGACTCCGTCGCCCGCCTCGACCACGGCCGCATCGTGGAGTCGGGCCGTCTCGTCGACCTGCTGCGCGACCCCGCGTCCCCGCTCGGCCTCGCCCTCAACCCGGTGCGCCCCTCCGTCGCGCCCGGCCCGGGCCTGGGCGAATGGGTGGTGGGCTACTCCCGCTCCGGAGTGCCGACCGACTGGGTCACCCGGCTCGCGGAGGCGGTCGGCCCCGTCTCGCTGCTCGGCGCGGCGATCGAGACGGTGGACGGGCAGGCGGTCGGCCACGCGACGATCGGGCTCGGCCCGGTCGACGAGGCGCGGCTCACCCGTGCGGCGGCCGAGCTCGGCCTGTCGGTCCGGCCCGCCGGCGTGCGCGTCCTCGCCGAGGAGGTGGCGGCGTGATCCTCCACCTCGACAACAAGGTCCCGCTCGAGCAGATCCCCGCGCTGGTGCTGCCGGCGCTCGGCGAGACGCTGATCATGGTCGGCATCGTCATGGCGATCGTGGTGCTGGTCGGCGTGCCGCTGGGCGCTCTCGTGCACAACCTCGCTCCGGGCGGGCTGGCCGAGAACCGGGCCGCCCATCAGGTGCTCAGCGCCGTCATCAGCGTCGGCCGCTCGCTGCCGTTCCTCATCCTGATGGCGTCGATCATGCCGTTCACGCGCCTGATCACCGGCACCAACATCGGGATCGCGGCGGCCGTCGTGCCGATGTCGATCGCGGGGGTCGCCTTCTTCACCCGCATCGTCGAGAACGCGCTGCGCAGCGTGCCGCTCTCGCTCACCCGCGTCGCCCGCGCCTCCGGAGCGTCGCGGCTGCAGGTGGTGCGGACCGCCCAGCTGAGCGAGGCGGTTCCGCAGATCATCGGCGGCCTGACGATCAACACGATCGCGATGATCGAGTACTCGGCGATCGCCGGCACGATCGGCGCCGGCGGCATCGGCTACGTCGCGGTGACCTACGGCTACCAGCGCTTCGACACCACCGTCATGCTCGCCACCATCGTGATCCTGGTCGCCACCGTCGCGACCGTGCAGCTCACCGGCGAGGCCCTCGTCCGCGCGACCACGCCCGGCGCCTCCCGCTCGCGGCGAGCGCCGCGGGTCGCGGCCGCCGTCTAGAACCACCACTCCTCCTCCTGCGCCCTCGGGCGCCCCTCCCGCGCGCCCGCGCACCCCCTCTTCGAAAGGCACCGCCATGTCCACTCCCGACGACCTCGGATTCGACCTCAAGAAGAAGCGCCGCTGGCCCTGGATCGCCGGAGCGGCCGTCGTCGTGGTCGGCGTCGCCTCCGCGATCGCCGTCCCGCTCCTCTCCCCCGCCGTCTCGGCCAACGAGCAGGAGGGCGCGACGCTCTACGTCGCGACCGCCGAGGGCAACGCCTCCGAGCAGGCCCTGGTCGACTTCGTCGCGAAGGAGGTGGCGCCGCGCTACGGCATCACCGTCGCCTTCAAGGGGCTCTCGGACAGCAACACCATCAACCGCGCGGTGAGCGAGGGCGAGGTCGCGGCCACGGTCTACCAGCACAAGCTCTGGCTGGGACAGGTGCTCGAGGCCAACCCCGACTTCGAGGAGGAGGCGGCCACCCCCGTCTTCCGCTGGGGCTTCGGGCTCTGGAGCGACAAGTACTCCGACGTCTCCCAGATCCCCGACGGCGGCACGGTCTCGCTCTACTCCGACCCCGCCAACGAGGCGCAGGGCCTCTGGCTGCTGCAGAACGCCGGCCTGATCACGCTGAAGCCGGGCACGGAGCCGGGCACCGCGACCCAGGACGACATCGCCGAGAACCCGAAGAACCTGCAGTTCACCCTGCTCGACTTCGCCGCCCAGTCGCGCGCGCTGCCGGACCTCGACGCGGCCGTCGGCTACACCGAGTACTACCTCGCCGCCGGCATCCCGATCGAGCAGCAGATCTTCGCCCCGCAGGCCCCCGACGACTTCGCCGGGCAGCTCACCATCGGCTCGAAGTACCGCGACACCGAGAACGTGAGGAAGCTCGTCCAGGCCTTCCAGGACCCGGCCGTGCAGGAGTTCCTCGCCACGGACGAGACGGTGAAGGGGATCCTGCTGCCGATCGACGGCTGAGCAGGGCCGGAGCGACGGGGTCGCCTGAGGAGTCGCGCGCGGCTTCTCGGGCGACTCGGCGTCTGCGGACGTAGCGTGGGCTCATGAACACGTTCACTCTCCACAACGGTGTCGAGATCCCCGCCCTCGGACTCGGCGTCTTCCAGACTCCGCCCGACGAGACCCGCGCCGCCGTCGCCGCCGCGCTCGACGCGGGGTACCGGCACATCGACACGGCGGCGGCCTACGGCAACGAGCGCGAGGTGGGCGAGGCGATCGCCGGCCGCGACGACGTCTTCCTCGAGACGAAGGTGTGGATCAGCGACTACGGCTACGACGAGACGCTGCACGCCTTCGACAAGAGCGCGGGCAAGCTCGGCGTCGAGCGGATCGACCTGCTGATCCTGCACCAGGCCCTGCCCGAGGCTTTCGACCGCACCCTCGACGCCTACCGGGCGCTCGAGCGGCTGCTCGCCGACGGGAGGGTGCGGGCGATCGGCGTGAGCAACTTCATGGTCGAGCACCTCACCCGCCTGCTCGCCGAGACCGACGTCGTCCCCGCGGTCAACCAGCTCGAGGTGCACCCGTACTTCCAGCAGCGGCGGGTCGAGCGCTTCGGCTGCGAGAACGACATCCTCACCCAGGCCTGGTCGCCGATCGGCGGCATCACCGCCTACCGCGACTCCCCGCGCCGCAGCTTCGACGACCCGGTGCTCCTCGAGCTCGGCGCCAAGTACGGGAAGACGGCCGCGCAGGTGATGCTCCGCTGGCACCTGCAGGAGGGCCGCCAGGTCATCCCGAAGTCGACCCGCCCCGAGCGCATCGCCGAGAACATCGACGTGTTCGACTTCGCGCTCTCCGGCTCGGAGCTCGCCCGCATCGACGCCCTCGAGGCCGGCGTGCGCGGCGGACCGGAGCCCGAGGCCGTGACGCTGGAGGCGTACGGCCGCGACATCCCCGAGGCGTGAGGAAGGCGCCCGCGACGGGAACACCGGAGCCGTCGCGGGCGTTGCCCTCACCATGAGCGTTCCCCTCTCCATCCTCGACCTCGCCCCCATCGCCCCCGGTGAGACCGCTCGCGACAGCTTCGCCGCCTCCGTCGCCCTGGCCCAGGAGGCCGAGCGGAACGGCTACCGCCGCGTCTGGTACGCCGAGCACCACAACATGGCGAGCATCGCCTCCAGCGCGACCTCGGTGCTCATCGCGCACGTCGCCTCGCAGACCTCCACGATCCGCCTCGGCTCCGGCGGCGTCATGCTGCCGAACCACTCCCCGCTCACCATCGCCGAGCAGTTCGGCACCCTCGAGACGCTGCACCCGGGCCGGATCGACCTCGGACTCGGCCGCGCCCCCGGCAGCGACCAGGCGACCTTCCGCGCGCTCCGCCGCGACCCCGACTCCTCCGAGCGCTTCCCGCAGGACGTGCTGGAGCTGCAGGCGTTCCTCGCCGGCGAGTCCCGCATCCCCGGAGTGAGCGCGACACCGGGCGCCGGCACCCGCGTCCCCCTCTACATCCTCGGCTCCTCGCTCTTCGGCGCGCAGCTCGCGGCCGCTCTGGGCCTGCCGTACGCGTTCGCCTCGCACTTCGCTCCGGACGCGCTGCACCAGGCCGTCGCGGAGTACCGCCGCGGCTTCCGCCCCTCCGAGCAGCTCGACGCGCCCTACGTGATCGCCGGGATGAACGCCATCGCCTCCGACACCGAGGAGGACGCACAGGAGCAGTTCGCGCAGATGAAGCGCGCCCGCCTGATGATGCTGCTGCGCCAGAGCGGGCAGATCCCCGTCGGCCAGACCTTCGACGACGAGGAGCTCGACGCCCTGCTCAGCGCCCCGATCGGCGCCCACGTCGCGAGCATGACCACCTACACCGGTGTCGGCACCGGCGACCAGGTGGCCGACTACACCGCCGACTTCGCCCGCTCCGCCGACGCCGACGAGGTCATCGTCGCCCACGCGTCGCTGCAGACGGAGGCGCGCCTGCGCTCGGTCGCGCTCCTCGCGCAGTCGAACGCGCGCGTCGCCGCCTGACGGGCGGGCGGTCGAGTCCGTCGGCGCTGCCGCACGGGCCCCGCGCGCGACCGGGGCCGCGCATCGGCGGGCGTGCGGCGCGCATCGGCGGACTCCTGTGAAAGTGAGCCTCTAACGGGGGCCACCTCACAGGGCACGACCCCGGGAGGAGCGCGTCCGCGGTGCCAGGCTGAGCCCTGTGTCGACGATAACGGGCAAGCGGCGTGAGCCCGGGGACAGCCCTGCGCGGTCAGCGGCCCTGCTGCTGCGGGTCTGCGCGGGCGACCGGACCGCCTTCCGGCAGCTCTACTCGCTCACCGCGGGCCGGGTCGTCTCCGTCGCGGACGCCGTGCTCGACGACCGCGCCGCCGCCGAGGAGGTCGCGCAGGAGGTCTACCTCGAGCTCTGGCGCACCGCGCGCTCGCTCGACCCGGGCCGTCCCGTGCTCGCCTTCCTGGCCCAGGTCGCGCACCGCCGTGCCGTGGACCGCGCCCGGGCGGACCGGTCGGCGCGGCGCCGGGAGCTGCAGTACACGGTCCTCGACCGGCCGCGCGATCACGAGTGGGAGCGCTCGGACGTCCGGCTGGCCCTGGCGCCCGCGGCCGGCGCGATCCGGCAGCTCGCCGCCATCCACCACGACGTCCTCTACCTCGCCTACGTCCGCGGGTACAGCCACTCCGAGATCGCGGAGGAGCTGTCGATCCCGCTCGGCACCGTCAAGACCCGGCTGCGCGACACCCTCATCCGCCTGCACACCCACCTGCAGTCCGCCGGCCCGGCGGATCCGGACGGCGGACCGGGACGGCGCATCCGGCACTGACCGGTGGCGCGGACGCCTCTGCGCCACCGGGGTCGCACGCTTCAGGACCGAGTCCGGCCCGCTCAGCCCGCCTGCGTCGCGCCCGAGACCGCGAGCCCGACGATCACCGTCAGCACCGTCGTCCACAGTGCGATCGCGACGCCCTGCCAGAGCAGGATCCGCCCGCGGCCGACTCCGGCGCCCGCCAGCATCACCGCGGTGAAGTGCGTCGGGAGCAGCAGCGGCCCCAGCAGGCTCACGCCCGGGACGCCGTAGCGGGTGAACGCCCGCTGGAACTTCTCGCGCCGCGGAGTCGTCCGCTTCGCCTCCGAGCGGCCCGTGATCGCCGAGCGGACGCCGGTGCCCAGCAGCACGAGCATCGCCACGCAGACGAAGTTGCCGATCGCCCCGGCGAGCCCGGCGACGACCGGGTGGATGCCGCCGATGATCCCGATGCTCGCCGCTCCCTCGCCCTCGATGAAGGGGACGGCCCCGGCCGCGGCGACGACGAGGGGCTGCACGAGCTCGGGAACGCGGCCGATCAGGTCCTGGAATCCGAGGATCGCGTCGCTGATGATCGTCATGGTCGTGCCTTCCGTCCGTGGCCCCGGCTCTCGGGACTCCTCCATCCGACCGTGTCCGCGCCCGACGCGGCAGTGCCGCCGGGTCACCGCGTCCCGGGAGGATCGACGGCCCGAGGGGTGACAAGTGTCATGGTCGTAGCCTGGGCCGCATGGTGAACTCGACCGAGGCGGATCCGCCCGTGCGCGCGGGCCGCGGCGTCGCCGTGACCTGGTGGTACACGCTCGCGTCGGCCGCCTCCTTCGTGGTGATCGTCCTGGCCGTCTGGTCCGTGGCGGTGCTGAGCGCCGAGGCCGAGGAGTGGCGGAAGGGTGCCTACTTCCTGGGCGCGGCCGCCTGGGTCGCGGTGTTCTCGCCGACCGCGCTCGCGTACCGGCGCGCCGACCGCGAGGGCCCGGTGCGCCTCCGGGCTGTGCCGACCCTGGTCTTCGGCCTCGGAGTGGCGGCCGCGGCGCTCACCGGCACGGCCGCCGGGAGCCTCGCGCTCGGGCTCTCGCTCGCCGCGACCCTGGTCGCCGTGCTGCCCTGGCAGAGCGGGGTGCGGCTCCGGGTGATGGTGCTCTGCACGATCGTCCTCGCGGTCGCGGCGGTGCTCGAGCAGACGCGAGCGGCGCCGGACGCGTCGGCCGCGCTCTCGACCCTCCTGCTGTTCGCGACGCTGCTGCCCCTGACTGTCGTCAGCGCGCTGTGGTGGTGGGACATCGTTCGCGAGCTCGACCGGGCGCGCGCCGCCGAGGGCCGGCTCGCCGCCGCCCAGGAGCGCCTGCTGCTCGCCGGCGACGTGCACGACCTCCAGGGCCACCACCTCCAGGTGATCGCGCTGCAGCTCGAGCTCGCCGAGCGCCTCCTCGGCAGCGATCCGGAGGCTGCTCTCGAGCAGCTGCGCGCCGCCCAGCGCTCGGTCGACGGCGCCCGCACCGGCACCCGCGAGCTCGCCACGCGCTTCCGCAGCGTCCCGCTCGCCGACGAGCTGGCCAATGCCGCCGACCTGCTCCGCTCGGCCGGGCTCCGCGTCGAGCTCGAGGTCGACCCGGCGGCGTCCCACGCGCCGGCGGAGACGCTCGGGCCGGTGGTCCGCGAGACGACGACGAACATCCTCAAGCACGGCGGCGGCTCCAGCGCGCGGCTGCGGCTCGCGCGGGAGCGGGACGAGTGGCGGTTCGAGGCGGTGAACGACCTGGCACCGGACGCGGAGGAGGCGGACGGGACCGGCTCGGGCGTCCTCGGCATGGCGGAGCGGGTCGAGCGCGCGGGCGGGACGCTGCGCGCCGGGGCGGTCCGCCGCTCCTTCGAGCTGGATGCTCGCCTGCCGGTGGGGAGCGACTCGTGATCCGGGTGCTGATCGCCGACGACGAGGACATGATCCGCACGGCGCTGGCCGCGCTCCTCCGCCTCGAGGAGGACCTCGAGATCGTGGGCGAGTGCCGCGACGGCGAGCAGGCGGTCGCGGAGGCGCTGCGCCTGCAGCCCGACGTGTGCCTGTTCGACGTCGAGATGCCCGGGCTCGACGGGATCGAGGCGGCGGAGCGGCTGCGCCGGGTCTCGGTGACGCGCGTCGTGGTCGTGACCCGGCACGCGCGGCCGGGGGTCCTGCGGCGAGCGCTCGGAGCGGGCGTCAGCGGCTTCCTGCCGAAGTCGCGCCGGGTCGAGGACGTCGCCGAGGTGATCCGCCAGGTCGCGAGCGGACGCCGCTACGTCGATCCGGAGATCGCCGCCGACGCTCTGGCGAACACGCGCAGCCCGCTGACCGACCGCGAGCTCGACGTGCTCAGCGCCGGCTCCCGCGGCGAGACGATCGGCGAGATCGGCGCGGCGCTGCACCTCTCCTCCGGCACCGTCCGCAATCACGTCTCGTCGATCCTGCGCAAGCTCGACGTCGACACCCGCCAGCGCGCGGTGATCGAGGCCCGCGAGCGCGGCTGGATCTGAGCGCAGGGCCCGGCTGCACCACCGCCGCCCAGAACGGCCGGATGCCGCTCCGCCTCAGGCCTCCACGCTCCAGATCTCGAACACGTCCGCCGCCGCCGGCAGCACGACCCGCCCCGACTCGCACCGCACCTGGGCGTCCGCGCGCCGGACCGCGCGCCAGGCGAGCGGCACCCCGAGCTCCACCGGACCCCGCACCGCCGCTCCGGGCAGCCGCACGACGTACAGCAGCACCGCCCCCTGCGCGTCCTCGTGCGCCCGCACGAGGAACCCCGCCGGCGCTTCGATCGCGACGCCCGAAGCGGTCCCGCCGAGGTCGAACTGCCGACCCGCTCGCACCGCCTCGAGCGACTGCCTCTCGACCGCGTCGTAGCGTCGGCGAGCGGCAGGCGAGTCCCAGGCGGTGTCCGGCGCCGATTGCGTGCCGCGCACCCGGTAGGCGTCGACCCGAGCGAGGTCGTCCCACTCCAGCGCGGTGGCCGGCAGCGGGCGGGAGCCCGGACGGATCCGCACCCCGCGCAGCTCGCGCAGCATCCGCTGGAGGGCGCGTCCGAGCGGAGTGACGACACCGCTCCGCGTGATCGGCGCATGCTCCCAGTTCTCCCGGTCGACCAGCATGTACAGGTTGAAGCCCTGGTAGCCGAGGGCGAGAGCGGCTCCCCACCACGCCACCTGCTCCTCCACCGTCGGGTCCGGGTAGTCGACGACCTCGCCGGGCGAGCGCCAGATGCCCGCCTGCATCTCGGGAGACCAGACCAGCGGAGTCGCCGAGGCGCGCGCCTGCGCCACGGCGAGCGCCAGCCCCGCGAGGTCGCGGTCGTCCAGCGGCGGCACGTAGTAGTGGTCCTCGCCGACCACGGTGCCCTCGAGCGCCTCGACCAGCACCCGCCCGTCCTGCGGCCAGCCGCGCACGGGGTGGGTGTTGAGGTTGATCGTGCCCGCCAGTACCGCGGCGCCGGCGTCGGCCGTCACCTCGCGGAGCCACGCGAGGTAGTCCGCGAAGTAGACCCGGTGCCAGTGGGCCCACGCCGACTCGAGAGCGGTCGCGGATTCGGGGGGCCCGGTCCGCGGGCGCGGCGGCTCCACCGTCCCGCCGATGAACCGGTGCCAGTCGGCCAGTGCGTCCGGGTGCCAGTCGAAGCCGTGCATGCTGTCCTGGAACCCCAGGCTCGGCTCGTTGTCGTACTGGGTGCCGACGACCGGGCCGTCCTCGCCGAGGAACTCCGCGAGGTCGCTCCAGACGGCGCGGATCCACCTCTCGACCAGGGCGCGGTATGCGCGGCTCGAGCAGCTGGGCATCGGGTGCTTGAAGGGCGGGTTGTAGCCGGACACCTGCTCGCCCCGGTGGTCGAGAGCGATCAGCGCGTCATCGGCCACCACCCAGTCGGGCAGACCTCCGTTGGGCTCCTCCGCGCAGATCCACGGCCCCGGCTTGAGGATCACGCGCAGACCCCGCTCGCGGCAGAGGCGCAGGAAGCGGTGCACGTCGAGCTCCGGCGCGTGGGTGCCGCGCAGATCGAGCGTGCCCTGCACCGGCTCGTGCCGCCGCCACGAGAGGTAGGTGGCGACCGTGTCGATGCCGATCTCCTGCACCGCGCGCAGCGCCGGCTCCCACTCCTCCGGCTCCATGCGCCAGAACTGCACCTCACCGCTGATCGGCAGGGCACCCGGCTCGACGAGGCTCACCCCTTCACTCCGCCCGCGATCGCCCCGCCCAGCAGCCAGCGCTGGATGAACACGAAGAGGACGAGCGAGGGGATCAGCACGAGCACGCTCATCGCCGAGACGTCGTTCCAGTGCACCTCGAACGCCGAGCTGAGCTGCGAGAGTCCGACGGGCAGCGTGCGGTTCTGGTCCGAGCTGGTGAAGGTGAGCGCGAAGACGAACTCCTCCCACGCTCCGATGAAGAGGAAGATGCCGGTCGCGACGACGCCCGGCCGGGCCGCGGGCAGCACGACGCTGAAGAGCGTCCGGAACGCTCCGGCGCCGTCGATCCGCGCCGCCTCGTCGAACTCCCGCGGGATCTCGTCGAAGGCGGTCTTCATCAGCCACACGCCGAGCGGCGCCGATGTGGAGACGCCCGCGATGATGAGCGCCGCGATGCTGTCGTACAGACCCACGTTCGAGACCAGCCAGAACAGCGGGATGATCAGCAGCACGCTCGGGAACATCTGCGTCATGATCAGGCCGACGAGGAAGAAGCGCTTGCCGCGGATCCGATAGCGGGAGAGGGCGTAGCCGCCGAGTACCCCGATCAGCAGCCCGAGCGCCACGGTCGACAACGAGACGATCAGCGAATTGACGAACCAGGCCGAGAAGGCTCCCCGCCCGAGCACGTAGAGGTAGCTCTCGATGGTGGGGTTCGCCGGCAGGATCGTCGGCGGACTCCGGAAGATCTCGGTGCCGTCCTTGAACGAGGCGAGGACGGTCCAGAGCACCGGCACGACGGCGAAGACGCCGATGACGACGCCGAGCATCCGCACGGCGACGATGCCGGGGCGGGGCCGGCGGCGCACGCGCCGGGGCGGACGGGGCGGAGGGACGGGGGTGCTCGGAGTGAGCACGGGCCGGTCGACGGTGGCGGTCATTTCAGGGCGCCCTTCCCGAGTGCGCGGACGTAGAGGAGGGACCCGGCGGCGACGATCACGAAGAGGAACACCGAGAGGGCGCTCGCGTAGCCGAAGTCGAAGCGCTGGAACGCGTTCTTGTAGACGAACGTGGTGAGGATGTCGCTGGCGCCGTCCGGGCCGCCCTGCGTCATCACGTAGATGAGGCCGAAGTTGTTGAACGTCCAGATCAGCGACATGAGCGTGCTGAGGAGGATCACGGGACGCAGCAGCGGCAGAGTGATCCAGAGGATCCGCTGCCCGGTGCGGGCGCCGTCGACGCGGGCCGCCTCGTAGACCTCGTCGGGGATGGCCGCCATACCCGAGAGCAGCATGATCATGATGAACGGGAAACCGCGCCACACGTTGGTGACCATCACCGCGGCGAGAGCCGTCGAAGGGTCGCTGAGCCACGCGTGCTGGAGGTCGCCGAGACCGACGCGCTGGAGCACGTCGTTGAGCAGGCCGAACTGCGGCTGGTAGAGCCAGCGCCACGACATCGCTCCGACGATGATCGGCGTCGCCCACGGGACCACGTACGCGGCGCGGAGCCAGGCCCACGCCCGCCCCTGGAGGGCTTCGCGGACGATCAGAGCGGCGGCGAACGCGAGCACGAACTGCAGCGCGACGGAGCCGAAGGTCCAGACCGCGCTGTTCAGCATGACCGGGCCGAGCTCGCTGTCGCCGGCGATCCGGGCGTAGTTGTCCAGGCCGGTCCACTGCCAGCCCACATGGCGGCTGGGGTTCACGTCGAAGAAGCTTTCGACCATCACGAAGAGGATCGGCAGGCCGATCACGACGACGGCGGCGATCGAGATCGGCGCGAGCATCACCGCCGGTGCGAAACCGTCGCGGCGGGGCCGCCGTTCACGGGGGCGCACGGCGGCCGCGAGGAGCGTCTGGCTACTCATCGAGCGCGCTGTTCGCCTTCTGCGCCGCCTCGTCGAGCGCCTCCTGCGGACTGGCCGCGCCGGACAGGGCTGCGGCGACGGCGTTGCCGAGCGCCGAGTCGACGTCCGCGGCGCGGGCCACGGTCGGCCGCGACTTCGACGCCTCGATGATGGTGCCGAAGGTCGCGACGGTCGGGTCGTCGGTGAAGGGCGCCTGCTCGTAGAGCGACTTCTTCGCGGGCACATAGCCCAGGTCGTCCGCCCAGCGCGACTGCACGTCGTCGGAGGCCCACCAGCTCAGGAAGTCACCCGCCTGCTCCTGGTGCGGGCTGCTCGCCAGGACCGACAGGTCCATCCCGCCCAGCACGGAGGCGCTGGTCGCGTCCGCAGGCAGCGGCGCGACACCCCACTGGTCGTCCTGGAGGCCCGAGGCCTCGAGGATCGACGTCATGTAAGGGCCGGAGGTCATCATCGCGATGTCGCCGTTCGTGAACGGGCCGCGGACGTCGTCCTCGGTGGCGGTCGCCATGCCCGCGGGCATCGCGGTCTTCTGCAGGTCGGTCCAGAGCTCGAGGGCGCGGACCCCGTCGGCCGAGTCGAAGGCGACCTCGCTTCCGGAGTCGGCCATCACCTCGGCGCCCGACTGCCAGAGCCAGGGGTAGAACTCGTACGCGCCCCAGCCGCCGAAGAGGCCGATGCCGTACTTGCCGTCGGCGGTGAGCTTCTGCGCGTCGGCGGTCAGCTCCTCCCAGGTCGTCGGCGGCGCGTCGATCCCCGCCGCGGTCAGCAGGTCCTTCCGGTAGAACAGCGCGAGCGTCGAGACGTCCTGCGGGACGCCGTAGACGTGGCCGTCGCGGGTGGCTGCGGTGATGGTGTTCTCGAAGTAGTCGGAGCTGTCGCCGAGCGAGTCCTCGACTGGGGCGAGGAATCCGCTGGCCGCGTACTGCGCCACCTTCGGCGGTTCCAGGCGCACGATGTCCGGGCCCTTGCCCGCCGAGATCTGCGTGACGAGCTTGTCGTAGTAGGAGGAGTCGTTGTCACGCGCCAGGGTGACGGTGACGTCGGGGTGGGCCTCGTGGTACTCCGCGACCAGCTTCTGCGCCTCGGCCGTCTCGGCGTCCGAGAACTGGTTCTGGAAGGTGAGGGTCGTCGAGCCGTCGGAGGATCCGGCGCTGCCGACGGCGCAGCCGGTCAGGGCGATCCCGGTGACGGCGGTCAGGGCGATCGCGGTGATGAGCTTCTTCATCGAAGTTCGCTTTCTCGTGGGGGGTGGGGCTAGCGGGTGAGGGCCGCCGCGGGGGCGGCGGCGGAGGAGCGGTGCGCGGCGATGACGTCGCGGTAGAAGGAGGCGGACTGCTTGGGCGTGCGCTTCTGCGTGCCGAAGTCGACGTGGACGAGGCCGAAGCGCTTGTCGTAGCCCTCGCCCCACTCGAAGTTGTCGAGGAAGGACCAGGCGAAGTAGCCGGCCGCGGGCACACCCTGCGCGGCGGCGGCGTCGATCGCTCCGATGTAGCCGGCGAGGTAGTCGATCCGCTCGGGGTCGAGTACGCGGCCCTCGGGGTCGACGTAGTCGTGGAAGCTCGCCCCGTTCTCCGTGATGTAGACGGGCAGGTCGGAGTAGCGGGAGGTGACGCGGAGCAGGACGGCGGTGAGCGCCTCCGGAGTGACCGACCAGCCGAACGAGGTGTGCTCCGAGCCCGCGGGCGTCTCGCGGACCCGGGCCGCCCCGCCGTCCGCGTCGTCCTCGACCACGACGCGCTGGTAGTGGTTGATGCCGACGAAGTCGGTCGGCTCGGCGATGATCGCCAGGTCGCCGGGGAGAACGGCGTCCGAGAGCCCCCACGGGTCCAGCAGGGCCCGGGTCCGCGGTGTGTACTCCCCGCGGTAGACCGGCGCGAGGAACAGCTGGTGGTTCACGGCGTCGAGGCGCTCGACGGCGTCGAGGTCGTCGGGAGTGGCGGGAACCAGGTCCGCGACGATGTTCGTGACTCCGATGCGGGCACCGGGGGCCGCCGTGCGGATCGAGCGGGTGGCCAGGCCGTGCGCGAGGTTGAGGTGGTGGGCCGCCGTGACGGCGTCGCGGGTGCTGGAGCGGCCGGGGGCGTGCACACCGAGGCCGTAGCCCAGGAACGCCGCGCACCACGGCTCGTTGATGGTGATCCAGTCCCCGGTGAGATCGCCGAGGGCCGCGGCGACCGCTCCGGCGTACTCGGCGAAGGCGCGGGCCGTGGAGCGCGCCGTCCAGCCGCCCTCGTCCTCGAGCTCCTGCGGGAGGTCCCAGTGGTAGAGCGTGACGAAGGGGCGGATGCCCCGGGCGTGCAGGCCGCTCAGGAGCTCGCGGTACCAGCGGACGCCGGCGGGGTTCAGCGGTCCGCGGCCTCCGGGCTGCAGGCGCGTCCAGGAGAGCGAGAGGCGGTAGGCGGGGACGCCGAGCTCGACCAGCAGGTCGAGGTCCGCCTCCCAGAGCCGTCGGTGATCGCACGCGGTGTCGCCGGTGTCGCCGTGGCGGGTGCGGCCGGGGGTGTGCGCGAAGGTGTCCCAGATGCTGGCCGTGCGGCCGTCCTGCCGCACTCCGCCCTCGATCTGGTACGCGGAGGTGGCGAGACCCCAGACGAAGTCGTCGGGGAGGTGGGAAGTAGGGGGTGACATCATCGTCGTCGCTCCATCGGTTCGGGCTGATGGGAGTCATCATCACACAGTTACTGACAGACCGGTAAGTAAATTTTTCGAGAGGTAGAATCGACTCGGCGGAAGGGGCGCGGATGAGGGCACAGCAGAGCTGGCCGGCGCCTGCCGCATCGGGGGCGGGCAAGGCGCAGAGGCCGCAGAAGCGGTCGGGGCAGCGGCGCAAGGAGATCCTCGACGCGGCGATGGCCGTGTTCGGGGAGCACGGCTACGCGAACGGCTCCCTCGCCGACATCGCCGAGCGCGTGGGCATGACGCACGCCGGCGTCCTCCACCACTTCGGCTCCAAGGAGCAGCTGCTCATCGCACTGCTCGAGTACCGCGACGACGCGGACGTCGCCGACCTGGAGGGGCACCACGCCCCGCGCGGCGCCGCCCTGCTCGACCACCTCATCGACACCGCCGCCGCCAACGCTCTGCGGCCCGGGATCGTGCAGACCTACACGGTGCTGCTGGGCGAGTCCGTCACCGACAACCACCCCGCCCGCGCCTTCTTCGCCCAGCGCTACGAGGGCCTCCGCTCGATGATCACCTCGGCCGTCGCCGACGCGACCGGTCGCGATCCGGAGGACGTGGAGGTGGCCGAGGCCGCCTCCGTCATCATCGCGACGATGGACGGACTGCAGACGCAGTGGCTCCTCAGCGACCGCCGCGTCACCATGCGGCGCAGCGTCCAGCTGGTCATCGAGTCGCTGCTCGCGCGCCTGCGCTGATCCCCGCCGCGCCACTCCCTCTCGGGAGCGCTCCGATGCGTCCGAAGCACCGCTCCGGCCGGCCGCGCCGACGCCCACCGGGCGGTCCTGCGGGCCGTGACGGACTCCAGCCACGTTCAGTCCATTCCTGCGGTCGGTATTTACTTACGGCTTGGTAAGTCCTTATCGTGTGCCCAGACCGCTCCGAGCGGGAACTCGATGAGGAGAACCATGAAACCGAGAATCGTGATCGCCGCCGCGGCGATCGCAGCGCTGGCCTCGGCCGGACTGACGACGGGCGCCCTCGCCACGTCCGCCGTCGCAGCCCCCTCCGGTACCACCGTGTCGGTCACTCAGACCGCACTCGCGGCCGACCGACTCGCCACCAAGACCGCGACCACCTTCGGCAGCCTCAACGGCGCCGTCCCCGACATCCGCATCGACGCCGCTCAGCAGCACCAGGCCATCGACGGCTTCGGCGCCACCTTCAACGAGGCGGGCTGGGACGTGCTCAACCGCCCGAGCGTCAGCGCCGCGCAGCGCGGCGCCGTGATGGACCAGCTCTTCGATCCCGGTACCGGAGCGGGCTTCTCGATCGCCCGCACCTCGATCGGGTCCGACGACTTCGCGCTGGACCACTACTCCTACGACGAGACGGACGGCGACTTCGGCCTGAACGACTTCTCGGTCGCGCGGGACCAGCAGTACCTGATCCCCTACATCAAGGCCGCCCAGGCTTCCGCCGGCGGACCCTTCCGCCTCATGGCCTCGCCGTGGACTGCGCCCTCCTGGCTCAAGAACAACAAGTCCCTCCTCGGGAAGCCGACCGCTTCCGGCGACGCCTCCCTCGTCGCCCCGTCCGTCGATCCCCGCTACTACCAGGCCTACGCCGACTACTTCGCGAAGTACGTCGCCGCCTACAAGCAGCAGGGGATCGACGTCACCGACGTCTCGGTGCAGAACGAGCCCGAGAACCCCGCGTCGTTCGAGGCGACTCTCTGGACCGACTCGCAGATGGCGCAGTTCGTCGGCTCCTACCTCGGCCCCACCTTCGCCGCACAGAGCACCGGAACGAAGATCCGCGTCTACGAGCACAACCAGGACCACTGGTACTACCCGTCCAACGTCCTCAACGACCCGGCCGTGAAGCCGTACGCCTCCGGCGCGGACTTCCACCCCTACGAGTGCGACTTCGGGCAGAACTACTGCTCCGACGCCAACCTCGACCTCTTCGCCCAGGCCAGCCCGGGGTACTCCTCCTGGATGAGCGAGCACACCGACCTCGGCCAGGCGGAGCCCACCAACTACATCCGCGACGAGAAGTGGGCGAAGGAGATCGTCAAGCAGATCAACCACGGTCAGAGCGCGTACATCTACTGGAACATGGTGCTCGACCAGAACGGCGGACCGGTCACCGACCTCTCGGCTCCGCAGGAGCCCCTCGTCGAGGTGGACACCAGTGGATCCGCGGCGACGGTCTCGTACATGCCCAAGTTCTACGAGCTGGCGCAGTTCTCGAAGTTCGTGAAGCCCGGCGCGCACCGCATCGGCGCCGAGGGCGGACTGACCGGCGACGACGTCGCTCAGACCGCGTTCGAGAACCCCGACGGAAGCCGCGTGCTCGTCGTCGTGAACAGCGGACCCGCCACGACGGCGACCGTCGGCGAGGGGACCACCGGCTTCACCGCGAAGCTGCAGGCCCACTCGACCTCGACCTACACCTGGGCCGGGGCGAAGAGCAGCTACGCGCTCTCGCCCGGAGCGACCGCCGGCTACAGCGACATCGCCTCCGAGCACTTCACCGGCGACTCCGGGCTCGTCTCCGGCGGCGCCACCGCGCAGGTCGCGGGCGACATCGCGAACACGGCCGACGACACGCTCTACCGCACCACCCGCACCGGCGCCGTCTCGTACGCGCTGCCGGTCCCGAACGGCCGCTACCGCGTCTCCCTCCTCCTCAGCGAGAACGCGGGGACCGCTGCCGGGCAGAACGTCTTCGACGTGACAGCGGAGGGAGGGACCGCGTTCAGCGGCGTCGATCCCTTCGCGGCCGGATCCGGTGCCCGCAGCGCCTCCACGGCGAGCGCCGTCGTCGCCGTCTCCGACGGCACGCTGAACCTCGCGACCGTCGCGCGACAGGGTACGCCCTCGCTCGCCGGCGTCCGCGTCTCCCCGCTGCCCGCGACCGGCGACGCGCACCGCTCGACCGTGACCGGCGGCCTCGCCTCCGGCTACAGCACGAACGCGGGAGTGCTCCCCGGCGTGGTCTTCGCCCAGGACTACAACGACGGCGGCTCCGGCGTCGGCTACTCGATCGCCCAACCGCAGAGCACGACGAGCGGCTACCGCCCCGACGCGGTGAACCTGGCGACCAGCACGGACACCACCTACGGGGGCGGCGAGGCCGTCGTCGGGCTCGCCACGGGCGACCGCATGAACTACACGGTGGACGTCGTCGCCGGCGGCCGCTACGACCTCGCGCTGCGGCTCCGGACCACGAACAACCTCACCGGCGGGGCGAGCATCCTGCTCGACGGGCAGCCGCTCGCGACCACGGTGAGGGTGTGAGTGCCCGCCGGAAGAGTGACTCCGGAGACGGACCGGTCGGCCCAGGCTCCCGCGGTGGTGGATGCCGGGAGG
>NZ_PSUC01000078.1:0-17587 GCF_002931635.1 Rathayibacter sp. AY2B7
CCGGTGCGCTCGGTGCTCTCGATCACGGAGCCCCACTGCTGGCACTCGCCGCAGCGGCCGACCCACTTCGCGGTCGTCCACCCGCACTCCGAGCAGCGGTACGGGGCGGTGCGCGTCTTCGAGGAGGCCATGAGGTCCTTTCGGGGCGGAGGAGGGGGACGAGCGCGACGCTACGGGGGACCCCCGACACCGCCGCTCGTTCGAACGTGTCTTCGACAGTACCGTCGACCACCGACGCCGCGAGCGGGGCGCGCCAGGCCGGGGGAGAGGTCTCGTGGAGGCCGTCTGTGGAGGAGCGTGGTCGCGGAGGAGCGGAGGCGGAGGATCGCGCCTCGGAGAACGACTCCGCCCGAGCGCCGCTCCGTCGGCGTCGGACGTCTGCGGGAGACTGGGGACATGCCCTCGACAGTGCACGTCCTCAAGTCCGGCCGCCCGCTCGGAGTCAGCTGGTCCGGCCCCGAGGGCGCCGAGCGGGTCGTCGTCCTGGCGCATCCCGCTCCCGGCTCCTCGGACTTCGACCCCGACCCGGAGGCGACCGCGCGCCACGGCGTGCGCCTTCTCTCGTTCGACCGCCCGGGCTACGGCGCCTCCTCCCTCCTGACCGACCTCGACCCCGCCGGAGCGGGCGTCGGAGCCAGCCCCGAGCAGGCCGCCGCCGACATCGCCGAGTACCTCGCGACCGTCGGCATCGCCTCCGTCAGCGCCGCCGGCTGGTCGGCGGGAGGCCGCGTGGCCCTCGCGCTCGCCGCGAACTACCCCGGCCTCGTGGAGCGAGTCGCCGTGATCGGCACGCCCGCTCCCGACGACGCCGTGCCGTGGGTCGGCGACGAGAACCGCGCCGAGCTCGCCCGCCTGGCCGATCTCCCGCTCGACGAGGCCGTCCGCTCGCTCACCCGCACGCTCGAGGGCGCCTTCGGCCCGACCCCCGCCCCGGACGCCCTGCTCGGGATGCTCGGCTCCGGCGACGCCGACACCGCGGTGCTCGAGACCCCCGGCGTCCGCGAGCGCCTCTCGCGCATGCTCGAGCGCGCCGTCGCCCAGGGCGCCCTCGGCATGGCCGCCGACCTCATCGGCTACGGCGTGCAGGAGTGGGGCTTCGCCGTCGAGTCCGCCGAGCCGCCCGCGCTCCTCCTCTACGGTGCCGAGGACGCGGTCGCCGGCCGCCGCCACGCCGAGTGGTACGCCGCACGGCTGCCGGACTCCCGCCTCGAGGTCGTGCCCGGCCGCGGCCACCTGCTCGCGATCCCGGAGTGGGACCGCGTGCTCGGCTTCCTCCTCCCCGCCTGACGGCGGCCGGTCCGCTCGATTGACGCGACTTCCGGCCGTCGCGTACACTCGACCCCGGTACCGTGTCCGAGCGGCCGAAGGAGCATGTCTCGAAAACATGTGTGGGCTTGCGTCCACCGTGGGTTCAAATCCCACCGGTACCGCCAACGAGAAGGCCCCCCGCTTCCACGGAAGCAGGGGGCCTTCGTCGTTCTCGGCGTCGTGCGGCGGTCGCGACGTGCGGGTCAGCCGGCGTGGAGCAGCCAGGAGCGGCCGGCGCGCAGGGCCCGGTACAGGCGCCTGACCGCGTGGTCGGCCTCGGCCGAGCCGACGTCCGAGAAGGAGCCCGCCCCGCCCCAGAGCCCGAGCGCGTCGGCGGCCGCCGCCCGGACCTCTCGGCGGGTCGTCGCTCCTGCGAACAGCTCGTCGAGCCGGTCCGCGACGCGGGCCCGCGCGCCGTCCTGCTGCGACCGCGCGACGTCGCGCACCTCGGCGACGGCCGCCGTGATCTCGGCGAGCACAGCGGGGATCGTGCGGTCCATTCTCCTGAGCCTAGGAGCGCGAGCGCGAGCGCTGCGAGGCGGCGTGGGTCAGGAGCGTCGCCACGACTCCGACGAGCACGCCCAGCGCGGTCTCGAGCGCCCGGTCGCGCAGCAGCACGAGCTCGTCGACGGGGTGCGCGAGCTCGACCATGAGGATCGCGAGCGGAGTGACGAAGGCGAGGGTCAGACCGTAGTTGCGGCCGACGACGAGCTCGGCGGTCATCTGGAGGAGCACCACCACCACGATCACGGCGAGCGGGGAGAGCGGCAGGGCCAGGAGCGCGGCCGCGATCAGCACTCCGACGATCGTGCCGAGCATCCGGTGGCCCGCGCGCACGAGCCGGGCGCCCGCGTCCGCTCCCGAGACGGCTGCGACGGCGGAGACCACCGCCCAGTAGGGGTGGCCCAGGCCCGTCGCGGTCGGGATGGTGCCTGCCACCAGGACGACGGCCCCGAAGCGGAGCAGGGCGGCGCGCGTCGCCGGACGGGCCGCCGCCGCGCGGAACGAGGTGCGCCACGGCGTCGGGGCGAGGCGGCGTGCGCGGGGGAGCGCGAGACCGCTCAGGCCGACGACGAGCGAGAAGGCGGCGGAGCCCGCGGCGAGAGCGACGGCGAGCGGGATCCGCGAGGGCTCGGACGGGACGGACGCGCACGCCGTGACGGCGAACACCGGGAACAGCGGGCCGGGCGGGTGCCAGTGCAGGGCGTCGCTGAGGTAGGCGGCCGCGACGGTCACGGCGACCACGACGGGGATGATCAGCCAGTCGCGGTGAGGAGAGAGGGAGACGACGGTGCCGAGGGTCACGGTGGTGACGAGGAACGCGGCTGCCGACAGCTGCATCAGCAGGCGCGGCCGGTGCGTGTGCTGGCGACCGTAGAGGGCCGTGAAGGCGCCGAAGGTCGCGTAGAGGGCGAGATCGGTGCGGCCGAGCGCCCAGAGGACGAGCAGCGGGACGGCGATCGAGACGCCGGCGCGCAGGGCGACGCGATGGGCGCCGGCGTGCGGGCCGAAGGCGAGGAGCTCGCGGGGGTGGGGCAGAACGGGGGTGGCGGCCATCGGGTCCTCTGATCGGGGTCCGAGCGGCGGCGGCCGGAGAAGTGTTTCACGGGTGAAGCAGATATACTTTACGTGTGAATGACTCTGAAAGCCAGCCGGGTGACGCGGTCGACGAGATCAGGGCGGGCTGGGCGGCGCTGCGGCCCGAGCTCGACACCTCCGCCGTCGACGTCGTCGGGCGGGTGATCCGCGCCTCCGCGCTGATCGTCCGGGCGACGGAGGAGCTGCTCGCCGCCCGCGGGCTGACCCGCGGCGAGTTCGACGTGCTCTCCACGCTGCGTCGCGCCGGCGCTCCGCAGTCGCCGACGACCCTCCGGACGATCGCCCTCGCCTCCGCTCCCGCGATCACCAAGCGCGTGCACTCGCTGGAGCGGCGGGGCCTGGTGCGGCGCGCCGCGAACCCGGCGGACGGGCGCGGCTCGCTCATCACGCTGACTCGCGAGGGGGAGGAGCTGGTCGACCGGGCCTTCCCCGAGGTGCTCGACGCCGAGCGGGCGCTGCTCTCGGGGGTGCCCGCCGATCTGCGGGCGGAGGCGTCGCGCTCGCTCCGCGCGGTGCTCGCGAGCGTCGAGGCCGCCGCGAGCCGGTGACACGCGCGGGGACCGCGAGGCGGCGGGCGCTCGCTACCGTGGTCCCATGCGCCTGACCTCGAGCTTCACCGTGCCGACGCGGCCGCCGGTGCTGCAGCTGGTCAAGACGGCGGCGGCCACGGTCGTCACCTGGCTCCTCGCCGGCGTCGTCTTCCCGGGGACGCTGCCCGTCTTCGGCGCGATCGCCGCGCTCCTCGTCGTCGCGCCGAGCATCAACCAGTCGTTCTCCAAGGCGCTCGAGCGCTCGGTCGGCGTCATCATCGGCGTGATCGTCGGATCCGTGATCGGCACGGTGCTCGGCGGCGAGAGCATCATCGTTCTCCTCGCGATCGTGGCCGCGATCGCCGTCGGGTGGGCCGTGCGCCTGACCCCCGCCTCCGCGGTGCAGATCCCGATCAGCGCGATGCTCGTGCTCTCGGTGGGCGCGGTCACGCCGAACTACGCGCTCGACCGCATCCTCGAGACCCTGCTGGGCGCGGCGGTGGGAGTCGTCATCAACGTGCTCATCGTCCCTCCGGTCGTGCTGGCGCCGGCCGAGCGGGCGATCGGAGACCTCACCGCTCAGCTCGCCGCCGCCCTCGACGACCTCGGCGACGCTCTCCAGGCCCCCGTCCCGCGACGTCGGCTCGACGAGCTGCTCATCAACGCCCGGCTGCTGCAGACCATGCAGAGCAAGGCGGAGGAGGCGATCGCGACCGGCGAGGAGTCCCTCCGCCTCAACCCGCGCCGCTCCGCCCACCGCGACCGGCTGCTGGCCCTCGACTCCGTCGTCCCGCGGCTGGGGCGCATCGTGACCCGGGTCCGGGGCATGACGCGGACCGTGCACGACCTCTACGACGACGAGCTCGTCGGGGAGCCGACGATCGCCGACATCGCCGTCCAGCTGCACCGGGCCGCCCACGATCTGCGGCTCCTCGTGCAGTCCTCGGTCGACGTTCCCGAGCCGGAGGCGATCACCGACGAGCTGCCCGCTCTCACCGCGCCGCTCGTGATCGCGACTCCGCACCCGCAGCACTGGATCCTGCTGGGGGCGCTCGCCGAGGACCTGCGGCGCATCCGCGAGGAGATCGTCGGCGCGGAGTCCTGACGGGCGGGCGCCGAGTGGCGTCGGCGGGAGGTCTGCTCTCGCGAGCGCTCGGCGTCTCGCGCCGCGCGACATGCGGCTCGTGGTGGCCTGCGGTGGTCAGCCGTCCTGCTCGCCGTCCTCCCTCGATCCGCCGCCCTCGACGAGCTCGCCGTCGCCCGGGTCGGGAGCGACCTGGTGCAGTGCCTCGGGATCGCTCGCCTCGGCGTGGAGGGTCTTGCCCTCGGCGATGAGGGAGTCGTCGTCCACGAGGATCCCGGCCAGCTCGGTGATGCGTCCCCGGAGAGCGCCGATCGGGTCCTCGGTGGGCGCGTCCTCCTCGGAGTGGTCGACCTCCGAGTCGGGGTAGCGACGGAGGGCGGCCTCGTCCCGGTCGGGCTGCGGCGCCCGCGCGTGCTCGACGCAGAGGCGGGCGACCTCCTCCGCGTGCGCGTGCATCACGGAGTGGGAGGCGTCGGGGATCTCCCAGGCCCGCGCATGTGGCATCGACCGGGCGATCTCCTCCGCCCACTCGCGCGGAACGAGCCGGTCGAACTCGCCGCGGATGACGAGGGCGGACGCGCGGATCCGGGGGACGGTCTCCTCGATCCGGTAGTGCATCATCTCGGGCAGCACGCGGGAGAACCAGCGCGGTCCGCAGAGGAGGTAGGCGCCCGCGGCGAGGATCGCGACCTTGAGGGGCTCGCGGACGCTCGACTGGGCGAAGCGGAGCGCGGCGGTCGGGAGGCGGCGCTCGTGCCGGTTCATCACGGGTCCGAGCAGGACGATGGTGGTCAGCTCCGGACGGCGGGCGGCGAGCTCGGCCACCACCTGCGTCCCCATCGAGTGGCCGAGTACGACGGGATCGTCGAGGCCGAGCTCGTCGATGACGGCGCCGACCAGCTCGGCGTAGTCGCCGATGTCCATGCGCCGCGCGTCGATCGGGTGCGGCACGCCGCCGAACCCCGGCAGGTCGAGGGCGTGCACCGGGCCGAACTCGTTGAGCGCGGGCGCGAGGCGCTCGAAGTACGTGGCCGCGACTCCGATCCCCGGCACGAGGACGAACGTGCGCTCGCCGTCGCGCCCCACTGTGCTCACCCGCGCCCAGACATCGCGGTGGTGCACCCGCTGGACCGAGACGTCGGTGCTGCGGGTGCGGCGGTGCGGATCCCGCCCCCGGGAGCGCGTGGTCGCGAAGACGTCGCGGACTCCGCGCCGCAGGGTCGTGGCGAGGGTGGGGAGGAGGTCGCTCGGGCGGAGCACGGGGCCTCCTTCGATCGGGGGAGTCGGTCGCTGCGAGCCTAGGCGCTCGCCGCCGGGCTCAGATCAGCATGTCGTCCGACCTGTGGAGGATCAGACGGGCCGGCCCGGTGTGGAGGACGCCGTTGGTCAGGGGGGCGGTCCGGACGCCGCCGCGCCTCCGCATAGCCCGGAACGCCCCGGGGGCGAGCACGACGTCCATCCAGGCGCAGGGGTTCGCTGGTCGTCCGCCCTGGAACTCGATCCGCTCCCCGCCCTGCTCGATCGCGAACGTGCGGCCGGCGAGCGCATCGACGTCGGCGCCGCGGACGATGATGTTGCGGCGGGTGTCGGCGGGGTCGAAGGGCCCTGCGCCGAGCTCGGCGGCGATGTGCTCGAGGGTCTCGACCGCGAAGAGCGTGATCGCCGCGGGGCGGTGCGCGCGCTGGGCGAAGAAGCGGTCGCCGACGATGCCGAGGCCTGCGCGGATCTCGATCCGCTCGGGCTGCTCGTTGCCCTCGGACGGCACCGGGCCATCGGCGGGGCGGCCCTCGTAGCGGTGCAGCGGAGAGACGACGAAGCCCACGAGCTCGATCGCGGCGGCCTCCATGAGCCCACGGTACGCCGTGAGGGGGAGCAGCGGCGTCCGCCGGTCGGAGGCTCTGCGGCGCGTTCCGAATTGCCAGGGAGGAAGGGGCGCCCGGGCGCCACAGGATCGTCCAGGGAGGGAGCCCTCGCTGCCGCCGCCGCCGATTCGCGGAGGGGGCTCCCGGCATGTATAGTCGTACCTCGTTGCGTGCGCCTCTGGCCCACGCGATGGACTGCGCCCGTAGCTCAACGGATAGAGCATCTGACTACGGATCAGAAGGTTGGGGGTTCGAATCCCTCCGGGCGCACTCTGGTTGAGACAGAGCAGAACGGCCCGCTTCGGCGGGCTGTTCTCGTTTTAACAGTCGCTCGTTCCGGTGGCTGTCGGCGTCGGTCTCCCGGTGAGTGCGGGGCGACGGAACGGCCGGTCCTCCGCCTCGCAGGACGCCTCTTCACGCCGTCGACGACGCCGACTGTCTTCCGCCCGCATCCGCGATCAGTCCGCGCCCGCGCTCGCGGTCAGTCCGCGCAGGCTCCGCGATCACCCGTCGCGAGCACGCCGCTCGGCTCTTCTCGCGCGCCGTTTCCTCCTCCACAGCGCCCATCTCGCGCCGTTCTCCACGGATGCAGCCGTACCGGCCGCGGTGACGTCGAACCGAGCAATACTCTCCTTCCGTGGGGCTGAACGGTCGCCGCCGACGCAGTGCGCTCGGTCGGCAGAGGAGAGGACATCGGATGAGTCGAACGGAACAGTCGGGGCAGGACGAGCGCGGACGACCCCGAGCGCGGACGGCGCGAGCGCTGGTCGGCACGACGGTGGGTTGCGTGCTCGTGAGCGGGCTGCTGGGCGGAGGCCTCGCGCCGCCGCCCGCCCTCGCCGCCGACGGTCCTCACACGACGATCGAGAACACCCTCCTGCAGGGAGGCGCGACGAACGCCGGAGTGACGACCGTCTCGGCCTGGGTCCAGAAGGGCGAGACGCTCCGGGTGGACCTCCACCCGCTCCAGGCGGGCTCGGGCGCCGGCGAGGGCGAGACCGGCGGCGGTACCGCCCGGGTGACGGCTCCGGGCGGAGTCGTCCTCGACGAGCAGGACTTCGCGCCCGGAGCGGCGCCCTCGGTGTCCGCCGGCGGCTCGTTCGTGGCGGACGAGACCGGCGTCTTCCAGATCCGGGTGTCCGACGACGACGTGACGGCGCCGGTGAACCTCGTCTGGAGCATCGGCGTCCAGGACGCGCGGGGCGCGGCGGTCGCGGGCCGGGTGTGGTCCGACTCCTATGCGATCCAGTCCGGGGCGAAGGAGTCCTACTCCTCGCCCGAGGAGCGGCGCTCGTCTTTCACGCTCCACGCCGTCACGGAGACGGGCGCCCGTTACGAGCTGGGGCTGCGCGGCTACGACGGGGTCGCCTCGACGGTCCAGGCCACGAACAAGGGCAACGTGAAGGCCGGGTCGTCCGATCCGTCCTACCTCTCGGTCCCCATGCCGCAGTCGAGCGAGGCGGGCGGCATCGGGGCGCAGTACGTGCAGGCGTCCGGACGCTCCGGGATCGACGGCCTGCAGACCTACAAGCTCTTCCTGGACCCGCCGTCGTCCGACCTGCCGGAGTCGATCGCTCCGGCCTACCGCGCGCCGACGATCGAGGGCCTCGCCTTCCGCCGGTCGACCGCGGGCTCCGACGCGGGCACGCTGACCGGCGTCCTGGGGACGCAGCCGGGCACCGTCGTCGTGGACGTCGATGCGGACGGGGACGGCTCCTACGACGGCGAGCGCGACGTGCACCTCACCCGGATCGCGGGGACGACCGGTCCCTTCTCGGTCGACTGGGACGGACGGGACGCGAAGGGCGGGACGGTCGACGTGACCGACCCCGACGTCACCTTCCGCGCCTCCATCGGCCGCACGAACGAGTTCCACTTCACGCGGGTCGACGCCGAGACGTCCGCCGGCGGCGTGTCCGTCGTGAGGTCGACCGGCGGCGGCGACGACCCGTCGATGGTCCACTGGGACGACTCGCTCCTCGCCGGATCGAACTCGGAGCGGTACTCCGGCACCTCCGCGGTGACGTCCGGCGACGGCGGCACCGACTCGTCCGGCGGGGTGCACCGCTGGGAGGGCGACGACTCCGGGCGGGGCCGCGTCCCCAACGCCAACGACTCGGTGCACGGCTCCTACGGCGACCTGCGGGCGATCGACGACTGGGCCTACGGCTCGGACGGTGCGGTCGCGGTCGCACGCCTCGATCCGCTCGCGCCGCACGTGACCATCGCGAAGACCTCGTCGGTCGACTCCGCCACTCCGCTGCTCCGCGGCGCCCGCGTGCCCTACCGGGTGACGCTGACCTCGGACGGGACCGGGGACTACTCCGACGCCGCCGTCATCGACTACCTCGACAAGGGCGTGCTCGACGACGCCGAGCTCGACGCCGGCTCCCTCCGCGCCTCGCAGGGCACGGCCACGATCGACGCGGAGACGGGCCGCATCTCCTGGGCGGCCGGCAGCCTGCCGGTCGGGGCGACGGCCGAGCTGACCTTCGACGTGATCGTGACCGGCGAGGGGGACCGTGCGCTGACGAACACGGCCTGCCTCGCCGGTGCGCCCTTCGCTCCCGCCTCGTCCGGCACGGGGACCGACGCGAACCCCTGCGCCACCGTCCCGCACGACATCGGCGAGGGGTCGCTCCTGATCCGGAAGACCGCGTCCCAGGCGAGCGCCGAGCACGGCGGCACGGCGGGCTTCGACATCGTCGTGGCGAACACCGGAACGGTCGACGCGACGGACGTGACCGTGACCGACGTCCCGACGCTCGACCACCTGCTCGAGGCGACCATCGAGAACGGCGCCGGAGGAACGCAGCCGGCCACGGAGCCCGTCACGGGTCTCGACATCCCCGCCGGCGGCCAGGTGTCGCTGCACGTCAGCGGCCGGGTCGCCGACGGGTACGACTCCGCGACCCTGCCCAACCGCGTCTCGATCACCCACCAGCCCGAGGGCTTCGACCCGCCGACGGTCGAGAACGCCTGCGCTGACGATGCGACGTCGTCCTGCGCCGAGATCCCGGTGCCGCCCGTCGAGGGAAGGCTCTCCATCGAGAAGACGGCGATCGGGAATCAGGTCGACCACGGCGGGCGTGCCGGGTTCCGGATCGTGGTCGCCAACGAGGGGGCTCGGCCGGCGGACGGGGTGACCCTCACCGACATCCCCGAGCTCGCGCACCTGAGCGACGTCACGATCTCCCGGGACGGCGGCCCGGCGTCGTCCGACCTGACTGTCGAGAACCTGTCTCTGGCACCGGGAGCGTCGACGACGTTCACCGTGACCGGACGGGTCGCCGACGGCGTGGACGCGTGGACCATCCCCAACCGGGCGCGCCTGACCGAGGTCCCGGAGGGCTTCGATCCGACGACCGTCCTGCACCCGTGCGCGGACGACGGCGGAGCCAGCTGCGCCCAGGTGGCGGTGCCTCCGGTCGGACTCGTGCCGACGGTCCTCGCCTCGACGGGAGCGGCGGCCGGGCCCCTCGCGGCCGGAGCCGGCGCTCTGCTCCTGGCCGGCGGCGCCCTGACGGCGCTGCGCCGTCGCTCGACCCGCACCTCGTGAACCGGAGCCCGGGCCGCTGCAGCGCGGCCCGGGCTCCCGGACCCTCTCCTCGAAAGGCACTACTGCATGACCGAGCACGGCCTCCGCTACCGCATCACCGAGCGCTTCCCTCTCCCCGATGGACGCGTCGGCGTCAGCACCTGGTGGTCCGCCGACCCGGAGCAGCTGGAGCAGCAGCTCCGCACGCGCTCCGGACATCCGCATCCCGAGAGGGAGCCGGTCCGGAGACTGCACCTCGCGACCGCGACGATCGTGCTGATCGAGGAGCGGACCGCGGGAGGCTTCCGCCCGCTCGACCCCCACCTCCGAGCCCGCACCGATCCGCGCTGGCGCCGGGCTCTCCTGCGGTCGCGCAGGCCGGCCCGGCTCCGACGGGTCATCGGCCCGCGGGACCTGCCGAGGACGGATCCGCCGGTCGAGGTGTCACGGCACGTCGATCCGACACGTCGAGTGTGAAGGAGGCGGGCGGAGAGCTCGGCACCTGATGCGCGGTGAGGGTCTCCCCGCAAGGACGCCGTCGGGTCAGGCGGCTTCCTCGAGGTCGTCCTCGACTGCGACGGGCGCGTCGACCGGGGCGCACGGGGGAGCCGACTCGGCCGGGGGTGCCGAGGCCGCGATGCGCGAGCGCTCGAGCCCGGCGAGGAGCACGGCGAAGGCCTCCTCGAGCTCGGCGGTGTCGCGGAGCAGGACGCGCTCACCGCTCGTCGGATCGAGGCGGACCGTCCGATAGGCCGGTCGGGGGAGGTCGGAGACCAGGGTGATGATGCCGAGGACGACGCCGCTGCGGCGGGCGCGCGCGGTCCAGCGGTTGGCGTGGGTGCGGAGAAGGATCATGACCGGGGCCGTCCTCGGTGACGTGGTGCAGGAGCGGGGGGAGGGGGTGTCGCTGGCGGTGCGGGGATCCTCTCGAAGCTTGCTGCACGAAGGGCCTCCGCTTCCTGTGCTTGACAGCAGAGCCGAGCAGCGGTCACCGGCGCCGGGCGGCCGCCGCGGCGTGCAGGGCCCGCAGGAACTCGGGGACGACCGGGTTCCCGGTGTCGCGGGCGAGCACACCGATCTCACGGCTCGCGCCCGGATCGTCGATCGGGATCTCGCGGACGTCGTCGTCGACCGAGGACGGGCTCGGCGGCAGGATCGTGAGTCCCAGGCCGGCCGCCGCGAGTCCCCGGGCGGCGCGGTAGTCGCCGACCTCGAACGCCGGCACGGGGTCGCGGCCGTCCACGGCGAGCAGGCGCCGGGCCGACTCGTGGAGGCCGTAGCCGGGCGCCAGCATGATCAGGTCGAGGCCGCGGAGGTCCCCGACCGTGACCGAGCGCCGCGAGGCCAGCGGATGACGGGGGTCCACGACCGCGAGGAGAGGCTCCGAATAGAGGGTCGTCGTGGTGGTGCCGGGGAGATCGGGCGGATCCGCGACGATCGCCAGCTCGGACTCGCCCTCCGCCACGGCCCTCAGGCAGAGGGCTCGGGAGCCGTGACGGAGCCCGAAGCCGACCTGCGGCCAGCGGCGGCGGAACCGGCGGATCACATCCGGCACGAAGCTCTCCCCGAGGAGCGTCTGAAAGGCGAGGTCGATCCGGCCGTGCTCCACGTCGCCCGCCTGCCGCACCTCCGCGAGCCCGGTGCGGATCACCGACATGCCGTCCTGAGCGGCCTCGGCGAGACGCGTCCCCGCCTCCGTCAGCACCACCCCGCGGCCCTCCCGGCGGACCAGGGGAGTGCCGACCAGGGCGGACAGCCGGGCGAGCGACCGGCTCGCGGTCGGCTGCGGGATCCCGAGCTCGGCGGCCGCCGCCGTCACGCTCCCGGTCTGGGCGACCGCGACGAGCAGGGGCAGGAGGCGGAGGGTCGCGGGCCAGTCGTCGGACACGCCACCACCCTAGATCCGGACATGACCAGAACGCATGAACAGCACGAGAAAGGACATTAGTCATGCACCCGGAGGCGGTCTACCGTCGGAATCATGAGCACCGCCGCAGGCACCCGACCGATGCGCGCAGCGGCGCCCTTCTCGCAGCGGCGGCTGACCATCGCCCTCCTCGCCGCCGGAGTCGCGACCTTCGCCGAGCTCTACGCCGTGCAGAGCGTCCTCCCGCAGCTCGCGCGGGAGTGGGCCCTCGCCCCGTCCGACGCCGCGCTCACGGTCTCGGCCGCGACCCTCGGGCTGGCGCTCTCGGTGCTGCCGTGGGCCTCGGTGGCCGAGCGCATCGGACGGCTCGAATCCATGCGGATCGCGGTCCTCACGTCCGCGGTCCTGGCGCTGCTCGCCTGCGTCGCCCCGACCTTCGAGCTCCTGCTCGTCCTGCGCTTCCTGGGTGGAGCGGCATTGGGTGCCGTCCCGGCCCTCGCCGTCGCGGCGATCCACGACCGGGTCGGAGGCGCCGGAGCGACGGCCGCCGCGACGGCGTACGTCTCCGGGACCACGATCGGCGGTGCGGCCGGACGCCTGCTCGCCGGACCGCTCGCGGCGGTGCTCGGATGGCGCGGAGCCCTGCTCGTCGTGACGGCCGTCTGCGCGGCGGCGGCGATCGTCTTCGCCGTGCTCGCGCCCCGGGGCGGCGGCGCGCGCGGGGCGGCTCCCGGCGGCTGGCGAGGGAAGACGGCGCAGGTGCTCCGCGATCCGATGCTCGTCGCGATCGCGCTGCAGACGTTCCTCGCGGTCGGCGTGTTCGTCGCGGTCTACAACTACCTGGCGTTCCGGCTCGAGGCGCCGCCGTTCGCACTCGCGCCCGCGCTCGTCTCCCTCCTCTTCGCCGCCTACCTCGCGGGAACCGTCTCCTCCCGGCTCGCGGGGAGATGGGGACCGCGGATCGGTCCCCGCCTCGTCCTGCGGATCGGCGTCGCCCTGATGATCGTCGGACTGCTGGTGATGCTCGCCGAGAACGTGGCCGTGGTGATCGCCGGACTCCTCGTCTTCACGGCCGGCTTCTTCGCCCTGCACGCGACCGGCGCCGCCTGGACGGGAGCGCGGGCGGCTCCGGCACTCCGCGGGCACGCCGGCGCGGTCTACACGATCGCCTTCTACGCGGGCTCGGCCGCCGGCGGCTGGCTCCTCGGCCTGGCCGTCGGAGCCGGTGGCTGGCCGGCCCTGACGGCGGTGACGATCGGCCTGCTGCTGGTCGGAGCGGGGATCGTCAGCCTCCCGTCCCGCACCACCGCGGCCGGGCGCTGAACCCCCGCCTCCGCCGACCGCACCCCGAGCTCCGCCCGGCACCTCCCCGCAGCGGGCGAGGTGCGACATGATGGCCCGACTGCACGAAGCGGGGGATGGCATGGCGCGGAGCACCGGAGCGGACGGCTCCCCACGCGAGAGCGGCGGAACGGACGAGGGCGGCACCGACCCGCGCTACCACGCGGGCTTCCAGCGCGGCTACGACGGACGCGAGGCCGAGCGGCGCGGCAGCGGAGAGGAGCGCCTCCGCTCCCCGTTCCTGTCGGGCGGGACCTCGGGCATCGGGCGCTCGGCTGGCCGGCGAGGCGGCGGGTCCGCTCCCGAGCACGAGGACGTGCGATCGGTCGGCCGCCCGACGGGCTCCCGAGTCTCCGGCCGACGGACGGCTCCGGAGCGCGCGAGAGCGGCGGTGCGGGCCTTCCCGACACCCGCGGCGCCGACCGCGCCCCGACCCGCGGAGCCGACAGTCCCACTCCCGACCGAGCCGACCGTCCCGCTCCCCACCGAACCCGACTCCGCTCCCGGCGACGCGGCACCCGACTCCGGTGACCGTCGCGACGCGACCGACGCCGACCACCGCCCTGCTGTCTCCACTCGCCGCATCGCCGGAGCCCTGGCGGTCGTCGGCGGCGTGAGCGTCCTCGTCGGACTCCTCGCCCTCTGGAACAGCTCCCACAGCTGGTACGACTACTCGCCGTCCCAGAGCGCCTTCGGGCCCGAGCAGTACCTGCGCGTGCTCAGCGACAACGCGATCGGACCGTTCCTCACTGTCGGCCTGATCGCGCTCGGCCTGGCTGTCGTGGTCCCGCTGCTGAGGGCTCCCCGCCGATGACGCGGGTCCGCCTGCTCTGGGCCGCCGCCATCGCGGTCACCGTCGTCCTCTGGGCCGCAGTGCTCGCGCTCCCGGTCGTGGTCCTCCTGCTGCCGAACCAGTACCAGGGCGACTCGATCACGGTCCCGCCGGAGCTCTACGTGCGGCAGGCGCTCGCGATGGTCGCGCCGCCGCTCCAGACCGCCGCCCTGGTGATGCTGGGAGCGCTGATCGTCGTCGCGGTCGCGCGGCGCCCGCCGGCGAAGGCCAGCACGACGGAGGCGGCGAGCGGCTGGGACGACGCCGTGCTCCTCGACCCGGACGGCCGCGAGCAGCACGGGACGGGCCCCGCAGGCCGCTGAGCAGACGCTGCTGCGTCGGAATCCATCCGCTGCTCCCCGGTCGGAAGCCGCTCCTCCGGACGCACCCGCCCCTCACGCCGGCAGCAGCTGGAACCGCTCCCGCGCCGCCCCGCCGGCGACGAGGTTCGCGAGCAGCTCGCCCAGGACCGGGCCGAACTTGAAGCCGTGCCCCGAGAACCCGGTCGCCAGAGTCACGCGGCCCACGCGGTCGAGCACGAAGTCCTCGCCGGGCGTGCTGTCGTAGAGGCAGCTGATCGGAGCGGCGCTCGCCGCGTCCACGCCCGGGATCCACTCCGCGACGTAGCCGACGAGGCGGGCGAGCGCTCCGGGCTCGGGCTCGAAGGTGCGCTCGTCCGGATCGACGACGACTCCGGTGCCGTGCTCGCCCACCTTCACCCCGACTCCGGGCGTCGCGAGCCCGTAGACGACGGGCAGGCCGGCGCGGTGGTGGGCGAAGCTCGGCCACGAGTCGAGGGGCAGGTCCGTCGCGAAGTGCGCGGGCTGCTCCTGCGTGACGCGCAGCGGAGGGAGGCGTCGGCCGGCCGCGCGGACGAGGCCGTCCACGAGCGGAGGCGTCCAGGATCCGCCGGCCACGACGACCGCGTCGGCGTCGAGAGCGCCGTCGGTGGTCAGCACGCGCACGTCGTCGGCGCGCTCCTCGATGCCCAGCACTCGCGTCCGCGTCCGGAGGACGGCGCCGCGTCCGAGGGCGGAGTCGAGCATCGCGTCGATCGCGGCCGCCGCGTCGAGGCGTCCGCCCTCGGGGTGCAGCAGGACGTCGGTCTCGAAGCGGAGTCCCGGCCAGCGCGGCTGCGCCTCGTCCGCTTCGATCCGCACCACGGGGATCCCGTCGCGCAGGAGGACAGCCTCGACGGCGGCCAGGACGGCGGGGTCGCCGTGGTCGATCGCGCCGACCGGGTGCAGCAGGCGGCGGCCGGTCTCGGCTTCGAGCCGTGCCCAGGCGCGCCCGGCCCGTCCGGTGAGGGCGCGGTAGTCGTCCTCGAGGTAGCCGCGGCGGAAGATGCGCGTCTCGCCGTGGGACGAGCCGCGGTCGTGACCCCGCTCGAACTGCTCGACGAGCACCACGCGATCGCCGCGCTCGGTGAGGGCGCGGGCTGTCGCCGCTCCGACCAGGCCGGCCCCGACGACGACGACCTCACGGGTCACGGAGTCTCCCGGGAGGCGCGGCGCACGCCGAGCAGGACGACCAGGCGGAGGAACCCGACGAGTCCCATGCCGATCAGCGCGGCGATCAGCATCAGCACGGCGACACCGGCCACCCAGGTCGTGTCGCCCGTCACCGACTGCGCTGCGAACTCGGTGCAGAACAGCGCCAGTCCGGCGTAGCTCAGGATGAGGACGGTGATCGTCCCGGGGCGGCGGAGGCGCTGCGCGGGCGTCCGCCAGAGGGCGGGCGGCTCGAGCCAGCGGCGCAGCAGCCGGATCACGAGGGTGCCGACCAGGCCGAGGAAGCCGGCCGCGATCAGGATGATGCCCGCGCCGCCCAGCCCCGACGCCTCGACGCCGGCCAGCTCGAGGGCGATCCCGATCGCGACGCCGACGGCTCCTGCGCCGCCCGCGATCATCGCCGCCCACACTCCGAAGCCGCCGCGGAGGACGCTCTCGCGCTCGGCGCGGCTCGGGTCGGCGTCCCTCGGACGCTGCTGACGCGGACGGATCGGCGCGGGGGGAGCCGACGCCGGCGCTGCTGCCGGAGCGGCCGCGGCCTCGGACACGCCCCAGACCGGAGCGGCGTCCGGTGTCTGCGACTCGATCACGTTCTCGCGCACCGGCACGTAGCGCAGCGGCGCGTCGATCCGCACCTGCGGCCGCCCGCGCACGACGATCGTCGCCCCCAGGTCGGCCCCGCGCTCCAGCGCGACGGGTCCGAGGAGGAGCCCGACCGCCGGATCGATCCGCCACGCGTCCGACCGGGGAGCCGACCCGTACCACTCCGCCGACACGGCTCCGCCGAGATCGACCGAGATCGGCCGCCCGTCGCTGTAGCTCGTCACCGGCACGAGCGACCGGCCGGAGTTGCGCACCCGCGCGCCCACCCGCCACCAGTCGTCCCCGGCGTGCGTCAGCCGCACCTCGACGTCGACCAGCGACGCCGGCACCGCCCGCCGCCGTCCGATGACCACCGCGACGACCGCGAGCCCGGCGATGACCAGCCCGCCGAGCAGGCCGACCACTCCGATGAAGATCTCCATGGGAGCAGTCAAGCAGGCGCGGGTCGACGGCGCGGGCGCGACGAGGTGGCCTCCGCGACGCTCGATCCCGGCCGTCGACGCCGTCGCTCCGCGCGGCCGCCACCCCTGTTCCCGACCCTCCGCCCGACCGTCGAGCCCGGAGCGGGTCACTCCGCATACTGGGGAGGCGCGTCGCGTCGGCCGCATCGCGGGTCTCGTGGCAGGAGGGGTCGATCATGCGCCACTGGTCGGCCGCCCCCGTGCGCCGGGGCCGTCGTCGACGGGCCGGTGCGATCCTCGCTCTGCTGGGGGCCGCGGCGCTCGCCGTCGCAGCCGTCGCGCTGTCGGACACGGCGGGAGGAGGCGGACCGGAGGCGGTGTCCTCCTCGGCCGGTGCTTCTGCGGCGTCGAGCAGTCCCGCTGCCCCCGCGCCGAGCAGCCCCTCGGCGGACGTCGAGCCGTCCGCTCCGGAAACGGAGCCGTCCGCTCCGTCCCTCGCGACGCTGGCCGCTCTCCCCGCGGTCGAGGGCCCCGCCGCCGTCCCTTACGACCGCGACCTCTTCGGACAGGCGTGGTCGGACGTCGACCGCAACGGCTGCGACACCCGCAACGACGTCCTCGGCCGTGACCTGCTCGCCCCCGTGTTCAAGCCCGGCACCCGCGACTGCAAGGTCCTCACCGGCATCCTGATCGACCCCTACGACGGCACCTCGGTCGCCTTTGTCTCCGGGACCGACACCTCCCGCCTCGTGCAGATTGACCACGTCGTCGCCCTGGGCTGGGCGTGGCACCAGGGCGCCTGGTCGTGGACGGACGACCAGCGCCTCGCCTTCGCGAACGATCCCGCGAACCTCGTCGCCGCGTCCGAGCAGACCAACCGCGCGAAGAGCGACGCCGGCCCGGGGGAGTGGCTGCCACCGGCCGCGGAGCTGCGTTGCGGGTACGTGGAGCAGTTCGTGGGGGTGCTGGGCGCGTACGGGCTCGGGATCGACGCTCGAGACCGGGCGGCGTCGGAGGCGGTGCTGCAGTTGCGATCCGGACGACCGTCGTTCGATCACGCGCAAGTCAGTCGCTCGATCCTCGAGGAGGAATTCGAGGCGTTCCACGCCGC